>DYNT01000061.1:0-6502 GCA_020720905.1 Micavibrio aeruginosavorus | reverse complement strand
CATCGGGTTGAGCCATAAAACGTAAAAATGAATTGTCTTCCATGGAAGTTTTCTCCTGCTTTGATCGAGAAAAAGAAAAGGTGATGAGCCTACATCAGGCTTATTTACAACGTTTTCTCCTATCACACGCCTTCTACACGAGTCCATCCACATTTTAATATCCAGACACACCTTATTCTGTTTTTGTGCAAGTGCGAAGAGCTGTACATCAGCAGGCACACCTTCTTTTTTCTTCGCAGTTGCGAGATAACTTGTTCAAAATAGGCGTAAAAGTTTTTGACAATTTCTTTTTTATAAGGTCATAGTCAGCTACCTCTACAGGCTCTCGCTTCGTCAACACAGATAGTCCCTTCAATAATGTTTCAACCGCCCCCCCTTCAACAAGAACGCTCCTCTGCGTTTTCGCTTCAACGCGCAACAGGGGACGCTTCAACAGCGCCAGAAACCTGTTGGCGCGTGCGCCTTATCGTTTCCGATCTTGATGGCACGCTCGTTAAAACCTACAAGACTCTTGAAGGCCTTCATTACATCATGCAAGAGCTAGGCGAGTGCGTGCAAAGGCCTCATGATACGATCAAGCACTATACAAATCATATTCGCGACAAAATTCGGATGCAGGATATTTTGCATGTGCCAGAAGAGGCCCTTCCTCAAATCGTTTCTTTGCTCATCGAAGCCGAAGGCAAGGCAGGAAAAATAGAAGGCGGGACGCCGCGCAATGGAACAAAAGTCCATATCGATACGCTTCTTGCGCAAGGCCTTGCGATGGCCAATGAATCCTTCAAAGCCTATAACGGCGCAGAGCGTGTGATGAAGAAAGCCAACGCTCATGGCACAGGCTTTGTTATTCATACCGCGACAAAAGCCGAGGCGGCTGTGCGCCGTTTAACGCGCTCCACAGAATTAAATCCCGATCATGTTTCGTTGGTTTTTGCACGAACCGATAATGAGGAAGAGTTTAACCTTCCTTGGCGCAAAAATCTGACCGATCCACGCGCCATCGCCTTTGCTGAAAAACTTGTCCCCTACATCGGCAAAAAAAGTTTTAAGCAAGTGACAACTATGCTTCAAATGTTTAATGTCACGGCCAACGAAATGCTTTATGTCGGCGAAAGCGCAACAGATTACAGTTGTATCAAAGCCCCCCACAACCGTCGCCTTGGCTATTTTGCCTACCAAGAAGAAGGCGGACGGATGTCCCCCAATAAAATCTTGGTCAACAATCATCTGCGCGAACATCGCTTGGGGCATGATCACTTCTTAGAAAACCATCCTCAATTATATTCTAATCCTCATGTCATCATCCTCAACGAAGGATGGGTGACCTTGCATCAGGCAATGACCTGTGAACGGATTGTTCTGGACGATCTGCTTAATCCCAGCGCTACGTGCGCCCCTCAACAAACAAAACCAAGAAGCAGACAAGAAGCGCCCTTTCCTGCCACTTGTGTTTTAGGATGAAGCCAGCTTCTTTATTTCACACTCGCCAAATCATCGGCGCATGCGCCTGTGTAAGGCGCAAGAACGGTGCGCCTGTCGCGCACATCTTTCAAGATCGATTCAAGCCCATCAACTTCAAAAAGAATGGCATTAGCAAGAGTCCAATTCTGGCTACGTAAAGCCTGCATCAAACTCACGATACCTTGCTCCATCGCATTGCCTGCTTTTTGCGCGATACGGTCGCATTGCGCGGCCTGCTCCGCCCCTTCTAAATCACGGCGCAATTCCGCAATCATGGGGTTGGTGCCATCGGCTTGTTCCATTTCTTTTTCATGAAGCGCCAACCAATAACGCCCGCGACGCAAAGGCGCGCGCAACGTCTGATAAGCCTCTTCTATCGCCTCCTGTTGCTTGGCGGCATGGCCACGTTCCCCCATGCCCCGCAAAACAAACCGCTCTGGCTCAAGAGCGCGACGATAAGCGGCATATTGACGCTCAAGAAGATCGGAATCGACATCGATACGCCGCTCAAGACCAAGGCGCGCAAAATGATCCAAAGGACGAACAGGCTGGATTGTACCGCAATACTGGCAGAAAAGTGCCCGAAGCGACGTGCCTTTTTGGCAAAGCCAGCAACACGCCTCGCCATTGGCACAACTGGAGGAAACGGTAAATTCGTTAAACTCGATCACATTGTCCATAGATATTCCTCAAAAAAAACAGCAAAGACGATATTGAGTATACCCCGAATCGCGTCTTTCTGTATGAGGAATTTAGCCGTTTCCCATCTCTCTCTCTAATTTTATAATTTTCTATGGACGATATCGGCCAGAGTCACGGATTTAAGATACTTTTGCACTTCCTCGCCAACCTTGCGCCACAAAGCATCCGTCAGCTTGCGCGCCGTCTGCCCCTCTCCATAGGATAAGGATATTTCGGCTTGCGAAGGATCATCAACCGCCGCCACAATCTGATGAATAGACGTCAAGGCAGGATCACCCGCCAAGATATATCCCCCGCCAGGGCCTCGCATACTTTTTACAAGGCCATTCTTTTTAAGTTTTGAGACGAGCTGCTCAAGATAAGATAGCGAAATCATTTGCCTTTGCGCTACATCAGCCAGAGGAACAGGCCTTTCGTCGCTGTGACGGGCAATATCAACCATCGCCATAACGGCATGACGCCCCTTTGTGCTAATTCTCATGCTCCCCCCTTTCCCTCAGTCTTTGTGACGTTATAGGACTATGTTGGTATCATTTTAAGGGCTTTCAACCCCAAAATCAAAAATATATTTAAGATAGCGTTAATAAAACGCATTACTTGCTTGAATTTGCCCCCATCCTTTATGCTATGTTCTCACCATAGAAAGAACGGGTCAAGCGCTTTCGTAGGCGCATACTCTGGTCTTCTTTTGATTTTAACAGCTTACATTGGTGCGCCATGCCTGAAGTTTTATTTGCGGGGCCTACGGGTCGTCTTGAAGGTCGTTATACGCCCGGAAAATCACCGACGGCGCCCGTTGCACTGATCCTCCACCCCCATCCCCAGCATGGCGGAACGATGAACAATAAGGTTGTTTATTCGCTCTTTAACGCCTTTGCTGAACGCGATTTCTCAACTCTGCGCTTTAACTTTCGCGGCGTGGGACGCAGCCAAGGCGCCTATGATCGCGGCGAGGGCGAGCTCAGTGACGCAGCGGCGGCTCTTGATTGGGTTCAGTCCATCAACCCCAACGCCCGCAGCGTATGGGTGGCTGGTTTTTCCTTTGGCGCATGGATCGGCATGCAACTGTTGATGCGCCGCCCAGAGATTGAATCGTTCGTGTCCGTCGCGCCACCCGCCAACATGCTGGATTTTACCTTTTTAGCGCCCTGCCCTTCATCGGGTCTTATCTTGCATGGCGAGGCTGATGACCTTGTGCCAGAACCTTTTGTCTCAAAGCTTGTGACAAAACTTTCACACCAGCGCGGCATTCATCTGGACTATCGCGTGATCCCCGAAGCGGGTCACTTTTTCACGCAGCAACTTGATGAATTAGCAACGCATGTTGAAGACTACCTTGATAATGCCCTGCTTCGCACCGCGCCTTCGCAAATCGCGATGGCCAGCTAAGCTTTCTATAGATTTTTTTATATTTTTTAAAAGGGGAGAGATTATGACAACAACACAACAACAGCCCAACAATCTTGTTCGGGAAGAAGATCTACGCATCGTTCGCATTATTAAATGCGGCCTGCTAACCGCCGCTTTTGGTGCGGCTGCGGCGGCTCTTTTGGGGCATCATGATGCCTATGTCATAGGAGCCTGCGCTCTGGCTGCAACAAATTATGCGGCGATTTCGGCGGTGCAGGCCTTGGACGCTTCAGACGAAGAAAGACAACGGCACCCCAGTCTTGGTACCCGTTTTAAATCATACCTCCGGCATCCACTTCTTTAAGTAACGCGGTGCAGCGTCCCGCCCGTCATCGGCTGTGGCACGCACGTTGTGCTGGGCACGCTAAGCGGCAACCCCAACTGTGAGCGCACGGCCAGATAAGCGAACGCTTCGGCTTCGATGGCATCGCCATTCCAGCCCAATTCATCGACGGATTTGACGGGCACGCTCGTTCGCTCTGCCAGCCAGCGCATCATCGTCGCGTTATGACGACCTCCGCCCGCGATATACACTTCGCGCGGCGTAGCAGGCACATTCTCCATCCCTTTAACAAGCGCTGCCACAGTCATCATAGTGAGCGTCGCCGCACCATCGGCGGGGTTTGCTCTTTCTGGCACAAAGCCAGCAAACACATCGCGATCCAAAGACTTTGGCGGCTTCTGCCCAAAGAACGGATGGGACAAAAACGCGGCAACGTGCGCCTCATCTGGCACGCCTTGCGCGGCCATCGCGCCATCACGGTCGCAGCTTTGCCCCGTATGGCGCAGCATCCAATCATCGATCAACGCATTGCCTGTCCCCAGATCAAAAGCCAAAATCTCATCATCACCACCAATCCACGTGATGTTCGAGACGCCGCCGATGTTGATGATCGCGGTAGGTTTAGGCAGAGCCGCCGCCAAGGCGCGATGATACAGCGGCACAAGGGGAGCGCCTTGCCCACCCGCTTTCACGTCAGCGGTGCGAAAGTCATTCACGACATCGATGCCCGTCAGCTTGGCCAACAACCCGCCGTCACCGATTTGAATCGTCTCACGCGCCGCCGGATTGTGCCAAAGCGTCTGGCCATGGAAACCGATGAGATCAATAGAATCCGCATCCAGCCCCTCTTGCTTTAAAAAAGCATCAACGGCGCGGGCGTGACGTTCTGTAAATTCCCCTTCAACCTCGCGCACCAAGGGATCCGCCGTCCCCTCGCGCTTGCCAAAACAGGCGCGAAGACGCTCCCGAAACGCAGTCTCATACGGCATAAACAGAAAGCCTAGCGGCTTGACATGGCTGCGCCCGTCCGTCTCAATCAAGGAGACATCCACGCCATCCAGCGATGTGCCACTCATAAGGCCAAGGGCAAGGGTTAAACCTGTCATTTTTCGCGCTTCCTTCATTTGAGCCCTTTTCATCGGGACAAAGTCGCATTAATCTGCCTTTTCTTAGTTTCTTTATACCTCCCCCGCAAGGGGGGAGGTAGAATGATTGACCCTTTAGATAAACTAAAAAAGAGAGCCCCTTATGACAGCCGTTAAATCCGATTTTCTGAACCTGATGATTGAGCGTGGCCACGTCCACCAATGCTCTGACCTTGAGGCGCTAGACGCCGCCGCATGCAAGGGCGTGATCACGGGCTATATCGGCTATGACGCGACGGCGACTTCGCTGCACATTGGCAATCTAGCGTCAATCATGATGCTGCGCCGAATGCAGCAGACGGGGCATAAGCCTATTGCGCTGATTGGTGGTGGCACGACGAAGGTGGGCGATCCTTCCTTTAAAACCGAGAGCCGCCCGATGTTGACCGACGATCAAATCGCTCAGAACATGGAAGGCATGAAGAAGGGCTTTGCCAAATTTCTGACCTTTGGCGACGGCGCGAAAGACACCACGCTTGTGAACAATGACGAGTGGCTGGGCAAGCTGGAATACCTTTCCTTCCTGCGCGAAGTTGGCCGCCATTTCACCATCAACCGCATGCTGAGTTTTGACTCGGTCAAGCTGCGCCTTGAGCGCGAACAGCCGCTCACCTTCCTTGAGTTCAATTATATGATCATGCAGGGCTACGACTTTGTGGAGCTGCATAAACGCTATGGCTGCACGCTGCAAATGGGCGGATCGGATCAATGGGGCAACATCATCAATGGCGTTGAACTTGGGCGACGCATGGCCAATTATGACCTTTATGCGCTCACCACACCGCTGATCACCACCTCATCGGGCGAGAAGATGGGCAAGACCGTCAGCGGCGCGGTGTGGTTGAATGAAGATCGGCTCAGCCCCTATGACTACTGGCAATACTGGCGCAACACCGAAGACGCCGACGTAACGCGTTTTATGAAAATATTCACCGACATGCCTTTGGACGAAATTGAGCGCATGGGCAAACTGAAGGACGCCGAAATCAACGAAGCCAAAAAGATTCTAGCCTTTGAGACGACCAAGCTTTGCCATGGCGAGGCAGCGGCGCTGGAAGCCGCGGCGACGGCCAAAGCCACGTTTGAGGGCGGCGGCATGGGGGCGGATTTGCCAACCTATGCCATGGCGATGGAGACCGTCCCCGTTGTGGAGGTGCTTGTCGGCCTTGGCTTTGCCGCATCAAAAGGTGAGGCACGTCGTTTGATTGAAGGTGGTGGCGTGCGGCTGAATGATGCGATTGTAAGCGATGTCGCCGCCAGCATTTCCAATACTGATTTGACGGCAGACTTCACAGCGCGCCTCAGCGCTGGCAAAAAGCGTCATGGGGTGGTGAAGAAAAAGGGCTATACTCAAAACAGTTGAAGAGTTGGCAAGCAGTCAAGAAACCAAACGGGTTGCCCATTTTCTTGTTTTTTCTGCCTGCCAAAAACCAACTCTTGAAATGGACAGGGCGATTCAAAGTAAGCCACAAACCAAGCAAATGGCGCGATTTTTGTCGTC
>DYNT01000060.1 GCA_020720905.1 Micavibrio aeruginosavorus | reverse complement strand
GAAACAAGGTCAGAAACAAGGTCAGAAACAAGGGCAAGGGCAAGGGCAAGGGCAAGGGCAAGGGCAAAGAAGCTATAACAACAATGACAATGACAACCGCAACAACAATGACAATGACAACCGCAACAACAATGACAAGGGTCAAAAGCCACAACGCGAATGCGGACATGGTCAGAATAACTGCCTGTACAACGTGAAATTGAACACAAAATACGTCCCCTGCTAATAACGGGCGTATGAATAAACAAGGGGGGCGGGTCATTAAGGCTCGCCCTCTTTTTTTTAAAAGAGGCTATACCCCAAACAGTTCGGGCGTTGGTAAGCGGATCATTCTGTTCCCCTCCCTTGCCCTCCCCCGCAAGGGGGGATGCGAAAAAGGCGGAAAACGGGGGGTTCGTTTGGTTTCTTTGATTTGCCCTAACCTTAACAACCCTTGACATGGAGGGGATAGAGGTTCCCATGAAACTATTGGGCTCGTTTGCAAAAAAGCATGATTTCATGCTATAAAACGTCCACAGACGACCAAACCCTTTTTCAAGAGGCTTATTATGACCGACACAGTCCACTCTCCTTTTTTCGGCGACATCATGATTCCACAGGATGACGCCCCTGCCCGTCTTCAAAAACAATCGGAAGAACAGCGCATCAACAGGCGTGGCCGCCTTGGCAAAATCGCAGAGCGCATGACATTGCGCCGCGCCAAGATTCTTGAGCTCCTTCGCGCTGTAGGAGAAAATTTCTCCCATCACCTAAAAAACATTGAAATCAAAACGGAAGAGGCGGCTCCCCCTGCGCCTCACAATCAAACAACGACAAAAATCAAAGCCATTCAACACACCGTTTGTCAAACGGCTACCTATGTTCTGACCAACAAAAAACTTATCGCCAGCGCGATGTGGACGCAGGTCAAAGACAACAAAGTTTCTCTTATCGCCGGTATGGGCACTGGTTTTGTGACGCGCTCTATTATTCTGGCAAGTTTCAGCGGCACGGCGGCAGCCATGACTGCCCCCGCCACACTTACGGGTGCAGCCACATTGATGGCCGTTGGCGCTATTGTCGGGGCTGCCAGCAGCGTGGCTCGCGAAGCCTTTAGCAAAAAAGAAAAGACAGGCCATTGGGTCATGAACGCAGCCCTTAAAGGCGCAGCCTTTGGCGCTGTTGGTGGCATTATCGGCGGCGCGTTGCGCGAAGGTTTTTCCGCTATAAGCGCCCTTCTCCACACCCCTGTTATCGTTGACGCCATCAAACCCGTTGCGTCAACCGTTAAGGATGCCGCCCAAGGCCTGACCACAGTCGCTGCTCCCCCCGTTGTGCCTGAAACGGCTACGCCTTCTTTCCGCACCCTCGCCACCGTGGGCGAGCCACGCGATATTGCACCAGATACGCCAAACGTTTGCAGCGATGCCAAGACGTTCCTTAATATGGGGCAGCAGAATAATGTTGCGGCCATTCCTTCCCCTGCCGCGCCCGTCGCGCCTGTGGCCGAACCTGTCCAACTAACAGCCGAGCACGCAAAAGTTCTTCATCTGCCCGTTCCCATGGCGCTTGAGTCCATCGTGTCGCAAGAAGCTTTTGAAAAGCTGCCAACCGCGATGCAACGCGAGGCCATGGCTGCCTTTCAATCGGGCAACCCCCAATCCATTGTGCATACCTGCAAAGAAGTCTCGTACCACCTGATGAACGAAGTTCAAGATGAAGCGGCAGCAAGGCAAGGCGCCTCTATCGCCGTTGAAGGTGTTCGCAGAGCGGGGGAATATGGCCTTCTTGATTCAAAGGCTGGCGCGCGGTTAAGCCGCGATGTCGGCATCATGCTTTTGAATGGCCAAAATGGCATGGAAAAAGACATCTCCAAAGGCATTGGCCATCTCATGTTGAGCGATCAACAGGATCCGATGGTCAAGAAATTCCTGTCTTTAGCGGCCACGCTGCACCCACAGGAATTTGCCGAAGCCAAAGCCACGTTGACCCCAGAAATGATTGAGGCCATCAAGGCTCATGCCGCCAGCGCCCCAACCGCTCCCCTTCGCACAGCGGCGGCAACGATGGCAACGCCTCTTGCCCCCGCCCTGTGAATGGCTTAAGACACAAGGCATGACCCTTATCACAACGACCGAAGCGTTGACTTCGTTTTGCGCCTCTTTGTCGGGCTGTCCTTATGTCACCATCGACACCGAGTTTATGCGGGAGCGCACCTATTACGCCAAGCTCTGCCTTGTGCAACTCAGCGGTGGGGATGATAAAACAGCGGCCATTGATCCTTTGGCGGAAGGCCTCTCCCTGACGCCCCTTTATGCCCTTTTAGACGATCCAACAATCTTAAAAGTCTTTCATGCCGCACGGCAAGATATCGAGATTTTTGTGCAGGCAACAGGCCGCGTGCCGACACCGCTGTTCGACACACAGGTGGCGGCCATGGTGTGCGGCTTTGGCGATTCCATCAGTTATGAAGCGCTGGCCGCTTCTTTGGCCAAAGCCAAAGTGGACAAATCCAGCCGCTTTACAGACTGGTCACAGCGCCCCCTGTCAGACAAACAAATTGATTATGCGCTAGGCGATGTCACCCATCTTCGCCTCATCTATGAAAAATTGGCGGCTCAGCTTGCGACCAATCAGCGCGGCGATTGGGTGCGCGAGGAAATGGCCATCCTCAACGATCCCGCCACCTATAGCGCAGCGCCTCAAGAAGCTTGGCGGCGGCTCAAGTTCCGCTTTGACAAGCCAAGAAAAATCGCCGTGTTACGCGCCATCGCGGCATGGCGCGAAGAAGAAGCGCAGAGGGCGAACTTGCCGCGCGCGCGCATCTTAAAAGACGAACAGGTGATCGACATCGCCACACACGCGCCAGAAACACAAGAGGCCTTAGCCCAGCTGCGCGGCCTGCCTCACGGTTTAGCCGAAGGACACTATGGCCAAGCCATCATCAACGCCATAGCGCAGGCCAATGCCCTCCCCCCACAAGATTGCCCCCATGGAGAGAAAAAGCGGATTATGCCCAACGGTGCAGCAGGCACGCTGGAGCTTCTTAAAGTTCTCTTACGTGGGCTAAGCGATGAAGCGGGCGTGGCGGCCAAGCTTATTGCCTCAACCAATGATTTGGAACGCCTTGCCAGCGAAGAAAACCCCGCCATCAAAACGCTGCAAGGCTGGCGTCGCAAGCTTTACGGAGAAACAGCGCTGGCTTTAAAAAAAGGCGAGTTGGCGCTTACCCTTCGCGATCACAAGGTCATCACGATTAAAAATCCAAAAGCCTTACTGTAAGAAAGAATTGGTTGGCCTATAGACATAAATGAGTTTAGTCCGCGCCTCATCTTCAAAATATTCGATAGAGTCTAAACGGCCATCCAACTGAATGCGCCCAACATCCCGTTTCTGAAGAACAGCAGCGCGTTGCTTATCCTTTTCCCTGCGCATCGCCCCTGCTTGATGACCCGAAGATTCATCGCCGTAAGCCAACGCCGCCACAAAAACAAGGCGAATGTTAACACGGAGGAAAAGAACATGGGCAAGATTTCCTGCCGCATCCAGACGTTGCAATAAAGTTTTCCCATCCTCTTCATTTAAATAAAGCCCATCCATTTTGACTGGCTTGTCCAAAACAAGTCTGTAAAGAGAGGGAAGCCAATCAATCCTGTCTTGAAAACAAAAATTTTTGTCAGACACAGTCATAGAAAAAGCATTCACGTTAATGTCTTGCCCAGCCTCTCCCACAAAAGGATAGAGCCGTCGATCAAAATCATAGCGCCCTAATTTAATCACTGTTTCATAAGCATACCCGACAGGATACATCGAAATGTTGGCGCGAATTTCTTCGCGCATGGCATGCCGTTTTTTCTCCCAAACAAAATCATCCTTAAAAGAATCGCTATACTGTTGGCAACGCGTAACACGCGCAAAAAGATCAATAACGTCATCGCGCTCGCTATCAATAGCGCCCATACGAATAAGAGTTTTGACGATGTTGTCAAAACTAGGTTTAACAAACTCCTGCGCTGCGGCATCATGATGGGAAAAACAAAGCATCGCAACAATCAAGAAAAACCCGACTCTCTTCATAAAAACCTCTTAAGACTGGAGCGCAACGTTCAGGACTTTTCGCATAACACTGGGCAAGGCCTGCTCAAGAACCTTTTCAGGAGCAACCCAAACACCTTGAAACACAGAAGAAGCCGCCCTGCTGACAACAACGGACAATTCAAGATCAAAATGCGTCAAGGTATGATGAACGCCCTTTTCTAAAGATGTCCACGTCCCTAAAGCGGGAGCATAAGCCAGAGCCTCCTCCCATGAAAGAGGCTTTCTTGCGTTAAGCGGCGTTGTGGGAACCCCTAACATACCTCCCAAAAGTCCCTTTTCAGGTCTTTTTTGAAGAAAAACGCGGCCTTTTCTATCAAATAAAACGAAAGCTATAGCCTTTCTTTGCTGTTTTTTGACACGTTTTGCACGTTGTGGGAAATCTTCGGCACAGCCTTTTTGTCGCGCCCAACAACTTTCTGCCCAGGGACAAAGATCACAACGTGGAGAGCGCGGAGAACAAAGAATAGCGCCCAAATCCATCAAGCCTTGCGCATAATCGCCAAAACGCGCGCGCGGCAGACAACGAGCCGCAAGTGCGGTGAGTGTCTTTTTGGCCTGCGGCAAAGGTTCCTCAACGGCGAAGACACGCGCCATCACGCGCTCAACATTGCCATCAACAACATTCGTTTTTTGATTGAACGCAATCGCGCCAAGGGCCGCCGCCGTATAAGCGCCAACCCCCACCAACGCCTTAAGACTTTTTTCATCACGCGGAAAAACACCGCCATGTTCACGCACAATAAGGCGCGCCGTTTCATGCAAAGCATGGGCGCGGCGATAGTATCCAAGCCCCGCCCACATTTTCAAAACACTTTCTCGGTGAGCGTTTGCCAACGCCTGTACAGTGGGCCAACGCTTGATAAATCGATTAAAATAGGGTATGACGGCAACAACCGCTGTTTGCTGCAACATGATTTCGGAAACCCAAACACGGTAAGGATCCGGCGTTTCCCCCGCCAACGCCCGCCACGGCAACATGCGGCGGTTTTTGTCATACCACGCCAAAAGCTTAGCCGCTGATGGCTTTTTATAAGCATTTATCGGATTGTCTTGCCCCATTTTTTCAGCCAAACTGCCTTCCCATGCGCTTACCCCACACCATTGCCTCAACCATTCACTCAATCGCCCGCACGGCGATGGGCAAAGATTGGGCGCTTTATGCTACCCTTTTGAATCACTGGGGCGAGATTGTCGGGCAAGACTATGCCAAAGTCACAACCCCCGTCAAAATTGTCTTTCCTCAGGGTAAAAAAGAGGGCGACAAATGGGCAAGCGGCAACAGGACAGGCGGCAGCCTGACCATCTCCCTGCCCCATGGTCTTGCTATGGAGTTTTCCTTCCTCACCGACACCATGCTGGCGCGCATCAACGGATTTTTTGGCTATTCGGCCATTGAAAGGATCATCCTGCAAGGCTATTACGAAGAAAAGCCAGCTTTAGCTGAGCCCATCGCGCCGCCCGTCCTCTCCCCCCCTCAACAAAAAACTCTTCTTGATAAAACAAAAGAGATTGAAGATAGCGAACTCCGCGCCACTCTTCTTGACTTGGGGCAATCCATCGAGATAGACGTCCACAAGCTCGGCGATCAGGTCTCGCGTTAGCATCTTTTTTTTCTGTCTTTCATCGGAAAATTGGCGAGTCTTTCTTAACAAACCATGGTAAGAATAACCAGCCCTAATCCCCCCTTCCATTTTAAGATTCCCAAAAATGGCAAAATATGGTTCAAGGAAACATCATACCAAAAAATACGATAACGATTGAGGAAACGGGAAAGGTCATTTGTAAGGACTTCCCCACACTTACGCCCTTTGCGCCAAGAAGTAGTAAGGTTCTGATAAGCCCGATGACGTGTAGAGTTTAAAAGACGCCTGCAAAGTGTTTTTGAAACGCTGCGTCAACCTCAGCCATCGTGACGCAAACGCCTAAAGCATGGAGCGAGGTCACGCTATAGCCTGTGATCCCGCACGGCACGATGCCTGCAAAATGCGACAGGTCAGGGTTCACGTTGAGCGCCACACCGTGTGAAGTCACCCAGCGCCGCGCCCGCACGCCCAGTGCCGCAATCTTTTGATCCCGTCCATCGGTCATGACCCAAACCCCCACGCGCCCCTTGCGCCGCTCGCCAGTTACGCCAAACTCGGCCAGCGTGCGGATCACCCATTCCTCTAGCCGCCAGACATGGGCGCGCAAATCATGGTCACGGCGCGTTAGATCCATCACCGCATAAACAATACGCTGCCTTGGGCCATGATAGGTATGCTTGCCGCCGCGCCCCGTCTGATAAACAGGAAACCGCGCCGCATCGATCAGCTCCTGTGCGCTGGAACTCGTGCCCGCCGTGTAGAGAGGCGGATGCTCCAGCAGCCAGATAAGCTCGCCAACCTCGCCCGCCAGCACCGCGTTCACGCGAGCCTCCATCACGGCCAAGGCTTCTTCATAGGGCACAAGGCCTTGGGAAACGCGCCATTCAAAGGAAGGGACTGAAAGAGAATCGGAGATCATTTAATCAAACAAGAGCTTTTAAGGTTTTTAAAGTAAGTCGGCTATCCAAGGGGGTGGAGGCTGTCTTCAAATTAATAATGTCTAAGACATCAAAAATCTGACGAGGCGAAAATTTCGATTTGATAAGGTTTTTCAGGAGAAAATAAAATTTCAGATTAAGATCAACCTTACTTTTTTCAACCTTAAGCTTGTTACGCTTCATGTCAGCCATCCCTACTTAAAGCATCTGATATTTCTTCGGCGATAGCCCTAATAACGGGCACAGAGACGCTGTTGCCAAATTGCTTGTAAGCCTGAACATCACTAACGGGAATGATGAACGAATCCGAAAAGCCCTGTAATCGCGCGGCTTCTCTGGGCGTAATTTTTCTGGGGTTTTTGTTGTTTTGCTTTATCAATATCTCAGACCCATCCTTATAATCGCGAGCGGAAATAGTGCTGGTATACGTTGAATCTTTATCAAAAAGGGAATAGCCAAAACCATTTCCCTTTTCTATATGCTCTAATTTCCGTCGTTGGTGTCCTTGCCATAAACGATCAGAAAGCGTGTATTTTTCATCCACCCCTTTTTCTAAAATACTTCCGACCTTTGTCCCTATGTTAAGGGGGGCAGGAAAATCAAAGGCAATCTTTTCTCTAAAGGAAACGATGTAAATACGCTCCCTATTTTGTGGAACGCCAAAATCGCGCGCATTCAAAATTTGGGTATAAACAGTGTAGCCCAAACCGTTCAGCATTTCTTTAACAAGCCTAAAGGTATTTCCCTTGTCATGGCTTTTGAAGCCCTTCACGTTTTCTAAAAACAATACCTTGGGCTTATGGCGCTGAACGATCCGACATATCTCAAAGAAAAGGGTTCCCCGCGCATCTTCAAGGCCTTTTTTCAACCCTGCATGAGAAAAAGGTTGGCACGGAAACCCTGCAAGCAAAATATCAAAGGCGGGGATTTCCTCTTCCGCGATTTTTGTAATATCCCCATGCGGCATTTCGCCATAATTCGCCTGATAGGTTATTTGAGAGTACTTGTCCCATTCAGAGGAAAAAACACATTCGGCTCCCAACTCATCAAAAGGCGTCCTTATTCCGCCTATTCCCGCGAAAAGATCAATAAACTTATAGCCTTTTAGCGGATTCAATCTTTTTATGTTGTTTTTGTTTTGACAGCGGAAGAGATCAGTTTGTATGGGGAAAACTGTACTTTTAGCTGGATTTTCCAGCAATTTTCGCACGGCATTGGATCTTGATGTCATAATAAACAATGACAAGATCTGTAAAAAAAATCAACTGCCATACAGGGCGATTCAAAGTAAGCCACAAACCAAGCAAATGGCGCGATTTTTGTCGTC
>DYNT01000059.1 GCA_020720905.1 Micavibrio aeruginosavorus | reverse complement strand
TCTCTCGTCATCCCGCACGAAGCGATGCGTGAGCATCGCGAAGATGCGGGATCCATCTCCTGCTCTTTTCACCAAAGTCCCTATTCGTCCTTTCAGGCGATGGATCGTCCCGTCGCCTTTTCAAGGCTCCTCGTGATGACCCTAAAGGAAGTATCCCCCCTAGTCCCTAGCCTCTGAACCCTAACCCCTGCCTTCAGACACAGCTCCGCGTAGCGATGTCAATAGCAGAAACGTCCCCGAGAGTCAAGGGTTTTTTCTAAAATATTTTAATTAATACTTTCAGGGCGTTGCGCCTTGCGCCTTTTTTATTTTAGGATGCCCCACCATTTTGCCCCCTTATCTTTTCGGAAGAACCGTATGTTGGATGCCTCTTTTTTCCCTGATTTAGACGAGACGCAGGATACCTTTGTCTCCGCTCCTGTTGTCACAATTTGTCCAACGCTTGACGAACACTGGAGTAAAGCCACTCAAAAAAGGATTGTTCAAGCGATCCATCAAATGCCCCCATGGCGCTGTGTTTCTATGCCGTTAGAGCTTCAAGACCCTTCTCTTGTTCACGATCTTCGGGCGCAATTTTGTAAGGTTGCCAAAAAGATGTTTGTGAAAGAAGCGGTTTGCTCCATCAAGGGCCGTGGAGCCAAAGCAGCGCCTTTCATCAATCAATGGCCTGTTCATCATGTGATTCCGTTAAGTCTTGGGGGGGATAATGAGCAGCTCGCCCTTTGTGCACCGCTTTGGCACATTGCGATTCATCAAATCATTGCCTCGCAAACATGGGGGATGAAAGTTGGAGAAATGCGCAGCATTGATATCCCTCTTCTCAGTGGTTCTGTTTGGGGGCTGACGCAAGAATTTGTTGAGCGTTGCCAAAGAGAACCTTCCCCCAAAACGCGTCGCGCCAGTTATTTGGCGCAATCCAGAAAGTTTTTTGGTTTTCAGACGGACGAATTGTAGTACAATGAAGGCCTCTTGTTGGGATCTCTTTTTTCTTCGTTTTAACCAAGGCGTGTTGTTACGTGCCTTTATGAAGGGAGGCGTTCCATGAACAGTGATCGTGGTTTTGGTGAGACTGATTTTTATGAAAGTCTGTTTTCATCAGACGATGGTGGGCCAGCGTTTGCTCACAGGCTTTTTTCGGCGTTGATGTCGCCAGAGGAAAAAGAGTTTGATAAAATCGTTGATGAGATGGAGCGGATGAGGGATCGCCGCAAGGTGATGCGCGCCCCCTTATCGGACGATATCCGCTATGAAATTAAAGAGCTTCGTTCTTTCCGTCAGTATTATGGTCGCCGTCAGGGCGATTATACGCCAGAGCAAAGAGAGCTGCTCCACGCCTATGATAAAAACTGGACGGAAGATATTGTCCGGCGCTTGTTAGGGCGTAAGAAAGAGCCTCTTGAAGAGAAAACGCCCTCGCTGAACGTGGGATAAGAGGCGTATCGCTCCCGTCAGGGAAAGAGGGTAATCTTTTCCTTATGTTCGATTCGTTGTTTGACAATTCTTTAGAGTTATCCATCGTGATGCCGTGCCTTAATGAGGTGCGGACGTTGCCTGTTTGTCTTAAAAAAGCCCAAGGCTTTCTGACGGCGCAAGGTGTGCGCGGTGAGATTATCGTGGCTGATAATGGCAGTGAGGACGGCTCTATCGTCCTTGCCCAAGGCGCTGGCGCACGGGTCGTCAGTGTGGCTGAACGTGGCTATGGCGCGGCTCTGGCGGGTGGCATTGCGGCAGCGCGTGGGCATTTTGTTATTATGGCCGATGCGGACGATAGCTATGATTTCGGCGCGCTTATGCCGCTGTTGGCAGCGTTACGTTCCGGCGCCCAGCTGGTCGTCGGCAACCGTTTTAAGGGTAGCATCAAGGCAGGCGCGATGCCGTTTTTGAACAGGTGGCTTGGCAACCCCGTCCTTAGTTTTATCGGGCGCTTGTTTTTTAAAATACCTTTGGGTGATTTTCATTGTGGCCTGCGTGGGTTTGATCGTGAGGCCATTCTTTCCCTTGATCTGAAAACAGTCGGCATGGAATATGCCAGCGAGATGATCGTTCGAGCGGCTTTGCATGGCCTGACGATGACCGAGGTTCCCGTTACGCTTTATCCTGATGGACGGGATAGAAAGCCTCATCTGCATCCATGGCGCGATGGCTGGCGGCATTTGCGCTTCTTGCTGCTTTATTCGCCGCGCTGGCTGTACCTGTATTCCGGTTTGGCGATGATCGTGGTGGGGCTCATGATTGCCGCGCTCCTTTTGCCAGGCCCTTTGATGATTGCTGAGGGTGTGGGGCTGGACGTTCATACGCTGCTGGTTGGCGCGATGAGTATCCTTGTCGGTGTGCAGACGATCACCTTCGGCGTGTTGGCACGCGCTTATGCGCGGCGCAATGGCATTTTGCCTGACCGTTCGCGCTATGATCGGCTTTTGACAGATTTAAAGCTAGAACATTTGTTGGGGCTGTCGGGCGTTTTGCTGGTGATTGGTCTTGGCGCGGCGTTTTGGGCGGCGCACCGCTGGTCTGCCGTTGATTTCGGTGCTCTGGATTACCGCGATGCCATGCGCACGTTGATTGTCGCCGTGACGTGTATCGTCGCCAGCTTGCAGCTTGGCTTTTCAGCCTTTTTGCTGGGCGTTATGGAAATTAGGCACAAGTAGAGCTTCTTGGTTACGGGCCGTCCGCTTGAAAACCCGAAGTTTCTTTCCCCCTCTTCCCGAAAAATCTGTCTCCTATGGCTCCTTATTTTTCGACCCTATACCCCTTCCACTTCAAGAGTTGGTTTTTGGCAGACAAAAAAAACAAGAAAACTGGATCCCCGCTTTCGCGGGGATGACGATAAAGGTGTGATATTAAAAACAAATCCGTCATTCCCGCGAAAGCGGGAATCCCATTTGTTTTCTTTAAGGTTTGCGAACTCTTGAACTGTTTTGAGTATACCGTAAGCTGGTTCTACAATGTTGAGCTCTTTTCCATCATAGGCGGAGATGGCGTTCAACTTATTCGGATATTGCTTTAGCAAAAGGATATGTCCTAAACAACGCATTAATGAAAAATTAACGGGGGGGGTAATGCTCTGCAAAGAGTTATTGTTTTTAACAATCAACAGCGTGGGGGAGTGTTATGCGAATCGCCGTTTTTCTTGTGGCCTTTTTTCTTTTGACAAGCGTTGTGCCTTCAGTGGCGGCGCCTGTCTTTTGTTCTCCTTCTGCTGGTGTCAGCTGCATTAGCCATCCTTGCCAGCAGCATGGAAACACGACGATGGATGGGGATCACCAAAATATCATTGCCTGTTTATCCACTCTTGCCGGAAATGCCGATTGTTCAACCGGCAATTGCATATGGAAAGCGATGACGGCGTCTTTGCCGGTTTGTTCCGGTGCTGGCTCATTGCATTGGACGGGAACAAATTGGCGTTGTCGAGGTGTTGAGCCAAGCACAGCGCTTAACTTTAACAATCTCGCGCTTGGTCAAACGGTTTATAATGTGATTATGCCCAATGATGGCTATATCGGGGTCTTTGCTTCATGTGGCGGCGGGCTGGGTCGTTTGCGGTTGCGCACTGAGGTCAATGGTATTTCTGTCTCGTCGCTCGTTGTTCAAGACGCAGCTGACGATGCTAGTACGGCTCCAACAGAAATTGACACCGCAAGTTCTTTCGCTCCGTTTGTTGCGGGGGACAAAGTCAAGATTGTGGTAACGGCCTCGGATGGAACGGGGGCGACGAATTGTTCGGGATCGGTCATTCTGCATCAATATATATTGAAATAAGAAAAACGACGTCCACGAAATTCTTCTAGGGTCTGGACTTACATTTTGACTCAATAGAGGGCAGCGACGATGGCGACAGTAGAGTAAAAGTTTTTGGCTAACCTGTCGTAACGGATTGTGCGTACCGCTGGTCTGCCGTTGATTTCGGTGCTCTTGATTATCGCGATGCGATGCTCACGCATCGCTCCGTGCGGGATGACGAGGGGGGATGATGGAGAAGGGGCTATATAGGATTTACGCTTCAACCGCGTTGAACTGACGCTCCAGATTGCTAAAGCGCGTGAATTGGCCATCGAAGTGCAAGGGCACGGTTCCTATGGGGCCGTGGCGTTGTTTGGCAATTAGCACTTCGGCGATGTTGCGAACTTCCTCGCCGCGCTCCATCCAACGCTGATAGCGCGTGTTGAACTTGTCCTCGCCTTCATCAGCGCGGCGGGCGGGCTCGCTGCGGGCATGATAGTATTCTTCGCGGTACACGAACATAACGACATCGGCGTCTTGCTCAATAGACCCTGACTCGCGCAAGTCTGACAGTTGCGGGTGTTTGTCCTCACGCGATTCCACGGCGCGGGAAAGCTGGGAGAGCGCCAAGACGGGCACTTCCAGCTCTTTAGCAAGGCCTTTCAGGCCGCGCGTGATTTCCGAGACTTCCTGCACGCGGTTGTCGCTTCCTTTGGCCATGCCGTGAAGCAGTTGAAGATAATCGATGACGATAAGACCCAGCGCGGGGACAAGGCGTTTTAGGCGGCGGGCGCGGGTGCGTAGCGCCGCAACGGTCAGGCCAGGCGTGTCGTCGATATAAAGCGGCGCGCGCGAGAGAAACTTGGTGGCTTCAAGAAATTTATTGAAGTCGTCTTGCTTGATTTCGCCACGCCGGATTTTATCGGATGGCACGCTGGAATAATCGCCCAGCAAGCGGGTGGAGAGTTGCTCGCTGGACATTTCAAGCGAGAAGAAAGCAACGGCGGAGCCTTCCTTGCCATTGGTGTCGTGATGCGCCTTGGCGGCATTGATCGCGATGTTGGTGGCGAGAGCCGTTTTACCCATCGAAGGCCGTCCCGCAAGGATGATGAGGTCGGACTTTTGAAAGCCGCCCAGCTTGCGATCAATATCGCGCAGGCCCGTGGTGACGCCCGTCACATGGCTGTCGCGCTTAAAGGCTTCGTCGGCAAGGCGCAGCGAAACGGTCAGCGACTTTTCCAGTTTGACAAAGCCGCGATCAAGCTCGCCCGTCTGCGCCAGCTCAAACAAACTATGCTCGGCGCGTTCGATTTGCTTGGGCGCGGTGTCTTCAAGGTCTTGCTGAAAGGCGTTATTGACGATGTCCTCGCCCAGCGTGATCAGTTGGCGGCGAAGATGCAGATCGTGGATGAGCTGCGCGTAGTCTTGCGCGTTGATGACCGAGATGATGCTGGCGGCCAAGTCACCCAGATAATGCGCGCCGCCGACATTGGCCAAAGCAGGATCGTTTTCAAACAATCCGCGCAGCGTTTTGGGGTCAGCGATTTGTCCGCGCTGGATCAGCGTGGCGATGGCCTCAAAGATGCGTTGGTGAACGGGGTCATAGAATTGATCAGGTGCCAAAAGCTCCCCAACCTTTTCATAGACGTTATTGTTGACAAGGATCGCGCCTAACAGGGCTTGTTCAGCCTCGATATTGTGGGGTAAGGCGCGGGGTTGCGTTATGTCCGTTGAAACAGAGCGCAAAGCGGGAAGAGAGGTGATGGTGTCGGTCATGGCCACTGTCATAGCAAAGGTTGAACCGCCCGCCTAAACGAAAAAACGCTTGTGGATAAATGACCTGTGGATAACGGGGATAAAGCCCTATCCATACTCTCGCATCGGCTTTGGCTTTTTGCCCGTTTTCTGCGATCCGCTGCGCACGTACTTTAACGTACGCTTGCGCTGCGGTTCTCGAAAACAAACAAAAATCCTGTGCCGATCCGAGATTTTGAATAGGGTTTGTGAACCATCTGTTTGACAGATATCGTCTGGCATGTTATGTCTTGACTCATGATTATGAGCTGGAAAAACAAAGCGTCTAAGCTTCTTTGGCAGGATCCGCCTATTTCCAAGTTTAAAGGGCTTGAGGCTGGCTTAGCGGTTGAGCGCTTGGCGTTATTGAATGTTATCCAGAACCTGCAACAGATAACGCCGCTTAAAAGCATTGGTCTTCACGCGCTTAAGGGAAATCGCAAGGGGCAGTGGGCTGTCTCTGTCAATGAGCCATGGCGCATTTGTTTCGAGTTTCGAGAGAGCCATGTTTGGAATGTCGAAATTGTCAATTATCACTAGAAGGCGATGAGGTAGAAAAATGAGTATTCCAACAATTCATCCGGGTACAATCCTGCGTCATGAGATCGAGGCGCGCGGCCTGTCGGCGATGCGTCTTGCGTCGGATATTGGTGTGCCCCAAAGCCGGGTTGCCGAGGTGTTGCGGGGGCGGCGTTCTGTTACCGCTGACACGGCCTATCGTCTTGGCCTTTATCTGGGAACGGGGGGGGGGCTTTGGCTCGGTCTGCAAAGTCAGCATGACTTGTCAGTTTTAGAGCGCGACCACGGAGAAGATATTCAAAATGA
Source organism: Micavibrio aeruginosavorus (assembly GCA_020720905.1). Lineage (GTDB taxonomy): Bacteria > Pseudomonadota > Alphaproteobacteria > UBA9219 > UBA9219 > UBA8914. The sequence goes on along the minus strand of DYNT01000059.1, from coordinate 1,596 downwards.
AATCAGGTTTTCCCCTTTAACGAAAGCCAAAGAAGCAAGGCCTATGCGCAGGAATTAAGGCGGTTCAGAGAACCTGCCCAACCGTCTCGGCGCGGATTTTTTGGCGCAGGAGGTCGATGGGGATCAGCTTGCCGCCCTCGGCTTCAAAGCACCAGAACGTCCAGCCGTTGCAGGCGGGCAGGCCTTGGACGCTTGCGCCGACCTTGTGGATGGAGCCGCGCACGTCCTCGCCCGTGCTCATCGGTGCGATTAGCGTGGCATCCGATTTCACGCGCGCGCGGTAGCGGCTGCGCTCATCAAACAGCGTATCGCCAGCATTAAGAAGCCCGCGCTCTAACACCGCGCCGAACGGCACGCGCGGCTCATCGCGCTTGGCGCTGGTGAGCAGAAACTCGGCCTGTGGCGCGGCGGGGATTTCCGCGATGCGTTTTTCGGCATATTTGGCATAGCGCGGGTCGCGCTCTAGTCCGATAAAGTTGCGCCCCAGTTTCTTGGCCACTGCGCCCGTCGTGCCGCTTCCAAAAAAGGGATCAAGGATCACGTCGCCCACTTTGGTTGAAGAGGTGATGACGCGGTACAAAAGCGATTCCGGTTTTTGCGTGGGGTGCAGCTTTTCGCCCGCGTCGTCGCGGCGACGTTCATGGCCAGAGCAAAGGGGCAAGTTCCAATCACTGCGCATTTGCTTTTCGTCATTCATGTTCTTCATGGCTTCATAGTTGAAGCAGGGCTTGGCGGTTTGCGATTTGGTCGCCCAGATCAGCGTTTCATGCGCGTTGGTAAAGCGCTTGCCGCGAAAGTTCGGCATCGGGTTTGTCTTGCACCAGATGATGTCGTTCAAAATCCAGAAACCCAGATTTTGCAAGATCGCGCCGACGCGGAAAATATTATGATAACTGCCGATGACCCACAGCGCGCCATCGGGTTTCAAAAGACGCTTGGCTTCTTTCAGCCAATCGTAAGTGAACGTGTCGTATTCGGCAAAATCGCTGAACTTGTCCCACGCATCATCGCACGCATCAACCAGCGAATGATCGGGGCGGTGCAACTCGCCGCCCAGTTGCAGGAAATAGGGGGGATCGGCAAACACGGCATCAAGGCAGCCATCGGGCAGCCTGCGCATCAGCTCGATGCACTCGCCCAGCAAGATGGTGTTAAGCGGCAGCGCCACGACGGATGGTTCAGACGACTTAATTACCCTCCCCTTGCGGGCTTGACGCCGAAGGGCGTTGAGGCCAACGGCTGGGAGAAAACACGAAGTGTTTTCGGGGAGGGGTTTGCCTTGGACACAGGGCTTTGTTTGAGAGGACTGAATACCCCTCCCCGAAATTGCTGTGCAATTTCGGATCCTCCCGCAAGGGGAGGGCGGTTTATTCTTTTCAGATTTCTTTTTAGTTGTCATGGTCGCGTAGAGTTATCCACAATTGCCCTCAAAGGCAAGCGAAAACTGCCCCAAAGAGTCATTGGAATCATTTGTTTAGGTAACCGCTCTCTATTAATCCGACCATAAGTTGGTTCACAAAAAACAAACTTATGGTCGGATTAATAGCGATTGACGGGAAAACGATGGTGGCAAGCAAAGACATCCCATTTTTTATT
>DYNT01000058.1 GCA_020720905.1 Micavibrio aeruginosavorus | reverse complement strand
CGGGATGACGAAAAAAAGAATGGACGTCCATTCTCTTCCCTAACCTCCAACCTCTAACCTCTAACCTCCAACACCTCCCCCTTAGTGATAGAAGTGCCGGATGCCCGTCATCACCATGGCGATGCCCGCTTCGTCTGCGGCTTTGATCACATCCTCATCACGAATGGAACCACCCGGTTGGATGACGCAGCTGGCGCCCGCCTCAATCGCTGACAACAACCCATCGGCAAAAGGAAAGAATGCGTCACTGGCCGCTGCGCAGCCCTTGGTGAGCGGCTCGGCAAGACCCAAGGCCGTCGCTGCATCCTGCGCCTTACGCGCCGCGATGCGGGCGCTGTCCACACGGCTCATTTGTCCTGCGCCAATGCCCACGGTCGCCCTATCCTTGGCATAAACGATGGTGTTGGATTTCACGTGCTTGGCCACCGTGAAGGAAAAGATCATATCGCGCATTTCAGCCTCAGTTGGCTGACGCTTGGTCACGCATTTCAGTGCGGCTTTATCAAGGATCAAGTTATCACGCGATTGCACAAGCAGCCCGCCCGCAACGGTTTTCATAAAGCGTCCTTTGGCCATAGGATCGGGCATGGTGCGGGTGAGCAAAACGCGCAGATTCTTTTTAGCCGCAAGGATGTCCTTGGCTTCATCATCCATGTCAGGGGCGATAATAACTTCCGAGAATATCTTGACGATTTCAGCCGCCACAGCGCCATCCAAGGGACGATTGCAAGCGATAATGCCGCCAAACGCGCTTGTGCTATCGCAGGCCAGCGCACGCTTATAAGCTTCGCACAAAGAGTCCGCCACCGCGACGCCGCAAGGATTAGCGTGCTTGATGATCGCAATCGCGGGCGAGTCCGTAAACGCGCTGACCAGCTCAAACGCCGCATCGGTGTCGTTGATGTTGTTATAGCTCAACTCTTTGCCTTGCCCTTGAATCGCGGTAGCAATAGAGGGGCGCGATAGATCCATCGTGTAAAACGCCGCCGTTTGATGCGGGTTTTCGCCATAGCGCAAAGACTGCCGCAAGGAGGCCGATACGGTCAACGTATCAGGATACTCTTGCCCCACTTGCTGCGCGAACCAACCACTGACCGCCGCGTCATAGCTGGCCGTGTGGGCATACGCCATCGCCGCGCATTTCTTGCGGAAATCAAGCGTCGTGCCGCTCCTGTTCGCCTTCATCTCGGTCAGCAGCGATTCATAGTGCGCGGGATCGGTGATAATCGTCACAAACGCATGGTTCTTGGCGGCTGAGCGCACCATGGCAGGCCCACCAATATCGATATTCTCGATGCACGTTTCAAAGTCAGCGCCCCGCGCCACCATCTCGCGAAACGGATACAAATTAACAACAACAAGATCGATGGGCGGAATGCCGTGCGTCTTAGCCTCGGCTCGATGTTTATCGTTATCGCGCACCTGCAGCAAACCGCCGTGAATCTTGGGGTGCAGCGTCTTGACGCGCCCATCCATCATTTCGGGAAAGCCCGTGTAATCGCCGACTTCAACAACAGGCACGCCCGCCTGACGCAAGGTTTCGGCACTGCCACCCGTGGAGAGAATCTCAACGCCCAGCGCCGCCAAATCTTTGCCCAAAGCGGCAAGTCCCGCTTTATCGGAAACAGAGATCAACGCACGTGTGATTTTGATAGATTCAGGCATGGGGATCCTTAAAAGAAAAGCGGATTGTTTACGTCTATTACAACTCTCGATGCAACAAAGCTTGCTCGGCTTGCCGGACGAGTTCAGTAAGGATCGCGTCAACGGGTTGCTCTTCCTTGACCAAGCCGACAATCTGCCCCGCCATGACGGAGCCATTTTCGATGTCGCCATCAACGACGGCGCGGCGCAAAGCGCCCGCCCAGAAATGCTCGATCTCTAGCTGCGCGGCTTCTTTGGTCAGCTCACCCGAATCAAACTTGGCAATCGCCTCGCGCTGTTTTTCCATAAAGTGCTTCGTGCCTTCGTTCACAATGGCGCGAACGGGAATAACGGCAAAGCGCGGATCTATTTGCTGCGTTGGCACAGCATCGCGTGCGGCGGCGTGGATAAACGCCTTCTTAAAGTTTTCATGCGCGACGCATTCGGATGCGCAAACAAACAACGTGCCAAGCTGCACGCCCGCCGCGCCCATTTCCAAATAGGACACGATAGCCTCACCGCGCCCAATGCCGCCCGCCACAAACACGGGAACCTTGTCGTGCAGTTCAGGCAGGATTTCTTGCGCCAGCACTGTCGTGCTGATGGGGCCGATATGGCCGCCCGCTTCCATGCCTTCAATCACCAGCGCGTCTGTGCCGTTACGGATCATGCGCTTGCCCAGCGAAAGGGCGGGGGCAAAGCAAATCACCTTGGCGCCGCCGTCCTTGATCCGCTTGATGGCAGGCGCCGAGGGCACGCCGCCCGCCAAAACGATATGGCCAATCTTTTCCTCAAGGCACACATCAATCAACGCATCAAGCATGGGGTGCATGGTGATCAGGTTCACGCCAAACGGCAGGCGGGTGAGCGTTTTTGTTCCTTGAATCTCGGCACGCAGTAAATCGGGAGTCATCGAGCCACAAGCCAGCACACCAAAGCCGCCAGCGTTGGAAATCGCCGCGACAAGGTTGCGCTCAGACACCCAGCTCATCGCGCCGCCCATGACGGCCAGCTTCGTGCCCAGAAAATCGCAGCCGCGCTGCATAAGCGGCTTAAGGCGAGAAGAAATCGTTACCATGGGATCAGTTCACCTGTGTCATTACAAAACAATTTTAAAGTCTCAGACTTATTCCTTATCCAACCCAAAGGCTTTATGCAAGGCGCGCAGCGCCAGCTCAAGATACTCGGCGGCGACAAGCACGCTGATGTTAATTTCAGACGTTTCGATCGATTGAATGTTGACGCCTTTTTCAGCAAGCGTCTTAAACATTAAAGCGGCCACACCGGGGCGCGTGCGCATCCCAAGGCCGACCAACGATATTTTGGCGACGCTTTTATCCGTCAACAAATGCTGAAACCCAACAACAGCTTGCTCATCATGCAAGGCTTGCTCGGCTCTCTCTAAATCGCTTTGAGGCACAGTAAAGGACAAATCAGCCGTTTGTCCGTTCTTAGATCCCGTTTGCACAATCGTGCCGACATTAATGCCCGCTTGTGCCAACGCCCCGAAAATGGCGGCGGCAACCCCCGGCTTATCGGAAACATCGGCCAGCGTGATGCGCGCCTCGCCCAAAGAATGCGCGATGCCTGTGACAGGATTGTTTTCCATGGTTTCATCCTCATCGGTTACAAGAGTGCCTAGCAGATCGCTGCCGAATTCATTGGCAAAGGTTGAAAGAACTTGGATCGGCATGCGATAACGCATCGCCATTTCGACAGAGCGGGTTTGCAAAACCTTCGCGCCCAGCGCCGCCAGCTCTAACATTTCTTCATACGATATTTTCGAAAGCTTTGTCGCGTTTTCCACGATGCGCGGATCCGCCGTATAAACACCGTCCACATCCGTATAAATATCGCAGCGATCCGCCCCAAGCGCAGCGGCCAGCGCCACCGCCGAGGTGTCAGAGCCTCCGCGCCCCAGCGTGGTGATGCTGCCATCCTCGCCAAGGCCTTGGAAGCCCGCCAAAACGGCCACCTCACCCTGTTCCAGCCGCGCCTTCATTGTTTTTGTATTAATCTCTAAAATACGAGCCTTGGTGTGATCATTATCGGTCAACAAAGGCATCTGCCAGCCTTGCCATGATCGCGCATTAAGGCCGCGTTGCTCCAACGCCAATGCCATCAGCCCTGCGGAAACCTGCTCCCCCGTTGCGGCAATCGCATCAATCTCGCGCGGGTTGGGGTGCGGCGTGACACTGCGGCAATAGCCCAAAAGCTGATCCGTCGCCCCCGCCATGGCCGAGACAACGACGACAACTTTATGCCCACGGCGCCCTTCTTCGGCAACCTTACTGGCGGCGTTTTTGATCCGCTCAATCGTGCCGACGGACGTGCCGCCGAATTTCGCTACCAAAAGAGCCATGGCTCTACCCTTGTTTTTCTGTGACGAAGAAGCTTATGTTATGGCATAAAGTACGCGTTCGCCAACATCCTTTTTGCTTTCAGGAGCATAATGTCCACAGCTTTTTTATCAAGCGTCTGCCCCGATACCGTTGATTTTTTTTCAAAACAAGCCTCGTCGTGGTGGAATCCTCACGGCTCTTTTCGCGTTTTGCATGATCTGATGCCCTTGCGAAAGCAGTATATACAGGATCAGATTGAGGCGGCCTTCCCAAAAAAGAAAGCAGAGGCGCTTTCCGTCCTTGATATCGGCTGCGGCGGCGGCCTGATGGCTGAGGCGATGGCGGCGCAAGGCTACCCTGTTGTGGGAATCGATGCCTCGCCCGAAGCCCTTGCCATCGCCAAAGACCATGCCCATCAGTCTGGTTTATCCATTGACTACCGCCACGACACGGCGGAAGGACTCGCCCAAACCAAGGAGCGTTTTGACGTGATTCTTGCACTGGAAATCGTTGAGCATGTCCCCAACATCAAATCGTTTATGACCGCTGTGGCCACCCTTCTTAAACCCAATGGCCTTGTGATCGTCGCCACGATGAATCGCACCAAGCGCAGCTTTTTACTAGGCGTCGTGGCCGCCGAATACCTTCTGGGCTGGATTCCCGCCGGAACTCACGACTGGGATCGCTTTGTTAAACCGTCTGAGCTTGCCGCGCTTTGGGAAGAGCATTCCATAAAACCCCTTGATTGCACGGGCTTTGCCCTGAATCCCCTGTCACGGCGCTTTGCTCTTAAAAAACACAGCACCGCCATTAATTATTTTATGGCGGGAAAAGCGTAAGGTTACTACTTTAAACAAGAACAACAACAAGCGCACAAAAGAAACAAGGACTATTGCTCTTTCTCCATGAATAGAGTAAAATGTGGCGACCTTCTTCTTATAAAGGAAAGAAAAGTTTATGAAAGCCACTCTATCTCCTGCTTCTCGGTTTTTTATCTTTTCTTTTTTTCTTGGGACAATGTCCGCTTTTTCTTTTTCTGGATGGGCTCTTGATCCTCAACATCGAGTGGCCGGTTCTTATGGCGGGACACGCTTATATGCGCATGATTCCGTTGTGATTTCGCCCAACGCCTTCCTCAACCCCTATTCGCAAACAACCACGGGCGCCTCGACGCTATCCGCGAACGTTACCCATAAGGATACGATGTGCCGCTCGATCATCAACAAAAGCGACAAGGATTATTTTGTGCCTTGGCGAACGGCGGCGACACCTTCTGGCGCTGGCGGTTCTGGCGCTGGCGGTTTTGTGCCTTTTGTCGAACGGCGGCGACACCTTCTGGCGCTGGCGTCTGGCGCTGGCGTTAATGAATGGAAATCTTTTTTAGATGCCGTTGCTGCCGGCAGCGTTGAGGGCGTTGAAGTTCATCAATGTTGTTATCCACGCCTTAATCCCAATAAGCCTTGTGGCGCTGAATACCATTTAGGCAAACGGAAAGCTGGGGCATTGCCTGCCCAAACACCTGATTCTGCAGCTATGTCGGCTGAGGTTTCCAACTACGGCGCGGTAGGCGATATTTCAAACGATGTTGTGACGGGCTATAACCGGCGCGAAACATGGGCGTGCGGCTCTTCTGGTGAGTGGATCAACACCAATATAACGGGGGGGTGCTATCGCGATGGCGCTTGTAACAATTATGATTCCGTCACCAACCCAACCGGTTATAACGGCGCCTCTATCAATGCCATTCCATCAGGTAATGCTTTACAGGCTAGTTTAATGTGCAACGGCGTTGTGCCAACAAAGGTCTCTGGCGGTAATTTCCCGTATCCTGAAAATGACCCATCGTCCCCTTTTTACGGCACAGGCGGATGGAAGTGGAAGTGCCCTGGACAAGACGGCGGCTCTTTCGAAACGTGCAGCGCCACTTATAACAATGCCCCGTTAAATGCCGTTTGTGGTGATGCTAATAACAGAGTTTATACAAGCTCTCCCCCTGAATCCAAATTGTGCCGCGTTGGAGAGTTCGTTGTTCCAACGCTTGATCCCAACACGGGAAAATGGATATGGACATGTTTTGGCATTAACGGTGGCAACAAAGCTTCCTGTCAGGCCATTACGGCCAATGCGGCCTCTTGTGGGACTTATGACAAGACAGGGGGATCACGACGCCCTAATGGGTTGCTTGGGTTTGAGGTTGCTGATGGCAAGCCGATCTCAACCGGTCTGTGCAGCGTTGGCTCCTATGGTGACGTTGAAGGAAATGGAACGACGTCCTCGCCATGGACATGGCAATGCTATCAAACGGCTAACAATACCTTTGCAAATTGCTCTAATACCTACACAAAGAGTGGCCAGTGTGGCGTGGCGAACGGCATGGCTTTTCCGGTTGCCCCTACCGTGAGTTCTGTCACGTGCACATCAGGTCGTTGGTATAATAAAGCGGACATAATAGGACTGGCTGCTAACAAAACCGTGTGGAATCCCTCAACAAAGAAATGGACGTGGGTTTGTTTGGGCTATAATCAAGCAACGGGGATGCCATCCAATGCTTTATGCGAGGCGTCCTTGTGCCAGAGCTGTGAGGGGACAAGCGCCTCGCCCATAACAACGGGTTTCTCAGGCTCTTACGATGATTGCTTGTTCTCGGAGGATGAAGGCTCTCTTCAGGTCTCAGCAACGATCAAAAGACAAGACAACCCCGATGATGTCACAGTCCCCTTCTCTTTCTCTGCCCCACATGGGAATGGACTCGCGACCTTTAAAACAACACAGGTCACTGGCTATTGCCCCCCGTGTTACAATAAGGTTATAGGGATATCGTCCGCAACGGCAACGATCAATTCGCCCTGCGTTCTTTCTCCACCACGCAACTATTCAGCAATGCCCGCCCAATAACAATAAAACCGGCCATTAACTATTTTATGGTGGAGAAAAAGAATGGTTAATAAAAAAGAGGGCGGGGAAAGCTTGACTCATAGGTCTCCGCCCCTTATAAATCGCCGCTCTAAGTGTGCGCTGCGCAGGATTGCTCTGGCAGTAGCGTTGGTTTTTGGGTTCACCTTTTGAAGATTGCGGGACACTCCCGTCGAGGAAAATATGGCACGTGTATGCAGCGTAACCGGCAAGAAGCCGCAATTTGGAAACAGCGTGAGTCACGCGAACAACAAGAATCGCCGCCGTTGGCAGCCGAACTTACAGGTTTGTTCCTTCACCTCTGACATTTTGGGCAAGGCCGTAACGCTACGCCTAACCGCACGCGGTATTCGCACGGTTGAGCACAATGGCGGGATCGACGCTTGGGTTCTGGGCGCGCGCAAGAGTCGTTTGTCCGATGACGTTTTGAAGATTCGCAAAGCCATGGAAAAGAAAGTGGCCGTCACAGCCAAGGCCGCTTAAGCTTCTTTGGCTTTATGCTTTTAAAAAGGCTCGCCAACTGGTGAGCCTTTTTTTATGCTTCCGCCACCCCTCTTAAAAAAAGGCTCCGCCCCCATGGAAATCGTCAAAGAAAACCAAAAACGAACAATCCAGCCCGTCAGCCACGTCACTATCCACGAATACGAAACGCATGATCAAGAAATCAGTGGCGGCGTTGCGGTTATCAAGGGGCGCTATCCCGAACACGGCTTTGTTATCAATCAAATCTGCAAAGAGCTTGTCTATGTCTTGGAAGGATCAGGCACACTGATCACAACGGACAAAGAAACGGTCTTTGCCAAGGGCGACGTGCTGTTGATCGATCATAGGGAAAAGTTCGCATGGGATGGCGACATGGTGCTGTTTATGGCGACCACGCCCACCTTTGCTCCCACGCAGCATGTGGATGTTGAATAAAAAAACGCCAGCCGTGCTTGTGGCCTCGGGAGCCTGTCTTTTCCTACGCGCCCCCCTTCTTTTTAAAAACTTCTGCCGTTTTTGGATTTTGAGAATGATAGATTTTGACCTACTATAGGTTGTGGTTTTTCGCCTTCGGACACCACAACAT
>DYNT01000208.1 GCA_020720905.1 Micavibrio aeruginosavorus | reverse complement strand
AGGGCAGACCGGAGGCGAAGCCCAGGGGGAGCATGAGGAGTAGGCGGCGGTCGAATCGCATTAGGGTTTACCGTCCAGCTTGCGACGCGCTCGCTCTACAATTTCGCGTAACTCTGGTTCGATGCTCTCGCCAAAGCGACTAATAATGTCTCTAAAAACTACTTGAGCTTCATCGGGGTCTTCAAGATCAAGGGTTAAGCCCTTAAAAAGCATCGCCCTAGCCACCAAAACGCGCAAGACTGGCTCGAGGCTGCCTTCAAATCTACTAATCAGCTCCTCGAACGCCTCAAGTGCCTCTTTGTAGCGAGCATGCTTCCCAAGGCTTAAGCCTTTGCTAAACATAGCCATAGCCACCTGCTGGCGCAAGGCAGGTTCGGGACTCTCGTCAAAGCGGCGGATGATCTCGTCATAGACCGCAATATCTTCTTGCGGTCGGTTCAACTGCCCAAGAGTAACGCCCTTGTTGAAAAGCGCTTTGGCCACCTGATTGCGCAAGGCGGGTTCGGGGCTGTCGCCAAAGCGACTGAGAAGGTCGTCGTAGGTAGCAAGTTCGTCCTCGAAGCGAGCTAATTGACCGAGAATTACGCCCTTGAGGAGCAGTGCCTTAGCAAGCGCTGCCTGATCCTTTTGATTCTTATACAAATCTAAAAGATGAATTTGAATGGATAAGGCTTCAAACGCATTTACGTACTCTTTGTTTTCATAGAAATTAAGTGCTTTTAAATGAAAGTCGTCGACTGTCCATTCGGCAGATGGCTTGCTTTCAAGGTCTTGCAAGCTTTGTTGTGCAACAACCGCATGCTTAACTGAAAAATTTCCAGTATTGGATTTAACCGCTGCTGTAATCTGTTCAAATTCATAAATTACCGCCTCCGCTTTACTTGCAACACCCACTCGATGCTCATCAATGGCATCACAAGCCTGACTCGCCTTGGCTGCAAGTTGATCGATTTCTTTGCGTAGCTTGTCGTCATTTCTCGCAAACCAACTCTCTGACTCTTTTGTGACTTCATCCCTTGCGGCCGCGACCGCGTTTTTCGCAGCTTGCGAAAAACTGAAATAACCAGCTAAAGCCACAAGAATTGTCACCAGCGCAATCAAGCCACCCAGCATTGAGGTCTGATTAGAAAGCATCGTAACTTGTGCCCCGTGTTGCGCGAGCCCATTCGAGATGCAGTTATCTTGCCCATCAACGCGAGCGCCCAATTCCGCCTTGAGCACGGCGGTTTCCTTTTCCAGTTCAATCAGCCTGTCCTGGAGCTTTTCAAGCAGTTCGGCGCGAACGGGTGCGGGCGCGGTTTCAGTACGCGCCGCCGGGGGCGCAACGGCTTGATCGTTTTGCGGGTTGTGCGCTTCGACCTTGGCGGGCAAGGCTTCAGCATAAACAGACGAGGCCATGCCCAGCCCCAAGCCCAACGTGAGCACGAGCATGAACAGAACGTTATGGAAAAAAGCTGGCATGGCGCACCCTGCGGGCTGATGGATTCGGCTAGTTTTTA
>DYNT01000057.1 GCA_020720905.1 Micavibrio aeruginosavorus | reverse complement strand
ATTGTTGACGTTTGAGAGCATGCGAAGCTCTTCCAATTGCGCCATGCTAAGATTCTGCGCCTCGTCAATGATCAAAACCGTGCGTTTTCCCTTGGCATACTGCGCCAGCAGAAAATCAACAAAGCAATGGTAGAGCTTGGCCTCATCACGCTCATTGACGTCCAGATCGAACGCCATCGTGATCCAGTCTAAAAGGCGGCCAATCGTCTGGCTGGGGTTCGTGATGACGCCGACCGTCACATCGCTGCCCACGTTTTTCAAATAGCGGCGCAGGATCGTCGTTTTGCCCGCGCCCACATCGCCCGTGATGACCACAAAGCCCGCTTGCGTCACAATGCCATAGTCCAGCAAAGTGATGGCGCGGCCATGCCGTTTGCTATAAAACAGAAAATCCGAATCCGGCAAAAGCGAAAAGGGTTTGGCCGTCAGGCCGTAAAAATTTTCGTACATCCTTCAAACCATGCCTTGTTTCTTCATGACATCCTCCATCACACTACGCGGCCACCACGTACTTTGTCTTTTGACCTATCGCGGGGCGGGCTATTCAGAAAAATTCAAAGAGAACTTCAACGCCATCGTCACCGCGCTAGAGCGTGGCCACCCTGCCCGTATCGTAGCGGGTTATGACTCGATTTGCCATAATGAAAGCACTTTCTTCTCATGTCCTCGCAGGGATTCTCAAAAATGCAAGAACCTTCATGAACAAGAAATGGATCGTCTGGCTCTTAGCGACCTGTCGCGGCACGCCTTCACGGCAGGAGCGTGGACGATAGGAAGCCGCCTTCACCTCACCGAATCCTTGGTGAGCGCACTGCGCAAAGCCTTTGCCCAAGGAGCCATCCGAAGGGCTTGCCATGGCTGCCTTTGGGGACGTTTTTGCACCACAATCGCCCAAGATTCTTTCTGCTCAACATTACTTTTCTCACCGTGGCGGATAAAAAATGAATCCCTCCCTAAAAGGGGTTTGGCAAATAACCCAAAATACAGCATTATAGACCATTCGCTTTAAATGGGAAAGACAAGGCTATGACCGCACCTCTTGACGACATCACCATTGCCCGTAACACCAAGCTTGCCCCCATCGAAGAGATTGGCGCAAAGGTTGGCCTTTCTCCTGCCTCGCTGTATCGCTATGGCCCCTATAAGGCCAAGATTGATATGGAGACAATCGCGGGCATCGCCGCCAAACCTGCAACAGGCAAACTGATCCTTGTCACCGCCATCAGTCCCACGACGGCGGGCGAAGGGAAGACCACCACCACCATCGGCCTTGGCGATGCGCTGACGCGGCGCGGCAAGAAAACACTCATTTGCTTGCGTGAGCCTTCGCTTGGCCCCTGCTTTGGCATGAAGGGCGGTGCGACGGGTGGCGGCCACGCGCAAGTCGCCCCGATGGATGAGATTAACCTGCATTTCACGGGCGATTTTCACGCCATCACCTCGGCCAATAATTTGCTGGCCGCCATGCTGGACAACCATATTTATTGGGGCAACGCGCTGGGCATCGATCCGGCCAAAGTGACATGGCGGCGCGTGATGGATATGAACGACCGCGCCTTGCGCTCTATCGTCGTCGGCCTTGGCAACAACGGCCAAGTGCGCGAGGATGGCTTTGATATTGCGGTGGCATCCGAGGTCATGGCCATCTTCTGCCTTGCCCGCACTTATCAAGATTTGGAAGAGCGGCTGGGCAACATCATCCTTGGCCAGAAGTTTGATAAAAGCTTTGTTCGCGCAAAAGACATCATGGCCGCGCCCGCCATGACGGCTCTGCTGCGCGACGCGTTTCAACCCAACCTTGTGCAAACGCTGGAAGGCACACCCACGCTTATTCACGGCGGCCCCTTTGCCAACATCGCGCATGGCTGCAATTCCGTCGTCGCGACAGAATCCGCACTACGCATGGCCGACTTTGTGGTGACTGAAGCTGGCTTTGGCGCAGATTTAGGCGCTGAAAAGTTCCTCAACATCAAATGCCGCCAAGCGGGGCTAACACCAGCGGCTATCGTCGTCGTCGCCACCGTTCGCGCCCTGAAAATGCATGGCGGCGTGGCCAAAGACCAACTGGCCGCCGAGAATGCGGAGGCCGTCCGCGCAGGCCTTGGCAACCTGATCCGCCATGTTGAAAACGTGCAGAAGTTCGGCGTGCCCACGCTGGTTGCCATTAACCAATTCACCAGCGATACGCAAGCCGAGATGAACGTGATCCACGAAGCTTGTACGGCTAGGGGGGTGAGCGCTCACTTCTGCAATCACTGGGCAGAGGGCGGCGCTGGCGCTTTAACCTTGGCTGACGCCGTGGCCACCGTAGCAACATCGGGCAAGGCGGCGTTCAAGACGCTTTACCCGAATGAGATGAAACTGGCCGACAAAATCCGCACCGTAGCGCGTGAGATTTATCGCGCCGACGACATCGACCTTGCCCCCGCCGCTGCGCGGAAGCTTGAGCTTTTCGAAAAGGAAGGCTACGGCCATCTGCCCGTTTGCATGGCCAAAACGCAGTATAGCTTTACCGCCGATCCCACGCGCTTTGGCGCGCCCAAGGGGCATACCACGCCTGTGCGCGATGTACGCCTGTCGGCAGGCGCGGGTTTTGTCGTGGCGCTGTGCGGTGAGATTATGACGATGCCAGGATTGTCTCGTGCGCCAGCCGCCCATAAGATCCACGTCAACAAGGATGGCCACATTGATGGGTTGTTTTAAAAAAAGGCTCCTTTGGCTTCTATAAAACAGGATTGGATTACCGCGTCCCATCGCAGCCGCAACCGCAGCAGCAACAGGAGCCATGCCCATCATGGCCATTACCACCGCCGTGACCATCGCAAGCCTCCGCATTATTGGCGCTATCCGCGTCATCTGACGGCAGCGTGTGGGCTTTGCCTGCCACAATCGCGTCCATCATTTCTTGCACGTGCTGAGAAAAAACGTATTCGGCAGGGCGTTGGTGCGTGGTGTCTAACTCTGGCGCCATGGGGCCTTCTGTGCGAGGCCCGCGCAGCGCGACGATAAGGGACTTCAGCGGGTTTTGCAGAGCGTCTTGCGCTGCCGTTGGCTCATATCCACAATGAACCATGCAGTCCGCGCATTTTTCATAGCGCCCTGTGCCGTATTGATCCCATGGCGTTGTTTCCATCAATTCTTTAAAGGTTTTGACGAAGCCTTCGCCGATCAGATAGCACGGTTTTTGCCAACCAAAGATGTTATAGGTTGGCGTACCCCACGGCGTGCATTCATAGGTTTGGTTGCCGCAGAGATAATCAAGGAACAGCGACGATTGCGTAAAGCGCCACTTCGGCAAACCTTGCTTGCGGCGCGCGCGCCCAATACGAAAAATCTCGCGGAACAGGTTCTTAGTTGCCGTACGGTTCAAGAAGTGCTGTTGATCCGCCGCCCGTTCATAGGCATAGCCAGGGGACAGCATAACGCCGTGAAGGCCGATGGCCATCATATGATCAAAAAAGTCAGCCATACGTTCAGGCGAGGCGTTGTTAAACAGCGTTGAATTGATGTTGACGCGAAAGCCCTTCGACAGAGCCAGCTTGATCGCGCGTTCGGCAATTTCATAAACGCCATCGCGGTTAACTGAGCGATTGTGATCGTCGTTGTTCCCATCCAAATGAATCGACAGGGTTAGGTAGGGTGAAGGCTTGTACTCGTTGAGTTTCTTTTCCAGAAGAAGAGCGTTGGTGCAAAGATAAACGTGACGCTTTTGTGCAATCAAGCCTTCGACAATTGCGGGCATATCGCGATGAACCAAAGGCTCGCCGCCCGGAATAGAAACGATGGGTGCGCCGCATTCGGCAGCGACAGCAAGGCAATCCGTTACCGAAAGGCGTTGGTTGAGAATTTCCGCTGGATAATCGACCTTTCCACACCCAGGGCAGGAAAGGTTGCAGCGGAACAACGGCTCTAACATCAAAACGAGCGGGTAGCGTTTGTTGCCGCTCAACTTTTGCTTCAGGATATAAAGGGCGACATCGAATTGTTGGCGAAGAGGGACGGACACGGAGGTTTCCTTTTTGATGACGGGTTTTTGTTTAGTCTTCTTGGGCAGTGTCTTCCCCAATCTCTTTGATCAAAGAGAGGGGGAGGCGGAAATGGACATTTTCTTCAACGCCTGCGTGGACGGCGACTCCTTCGACGGGAGCAAGCTCTTTAATGCGCTCGATCAGACCCTCGATCAAATCTTCAGGCGCAGAAGCGCCAGCCGTGATGCCAACGACGTTCTTATCCTTGATCCATGCGGGATCAAGCTGGCTGGCATCTTCGATCAGATAGGCGGGCACGCCGACTTCTTCGGCACGTTCGCGAAGACGGGAGGAGTTCGAGCTGTTATGCGCCCCGATCACAAGGACGACATCCACGTGCTTGGCCAGCTCACGCACGGCGCCTTGACGGTTTTGCGTGGCATAGCAGATGTCGCGGATCGTAGGGCCGACGATATTGGGAAAACGCGCTTTCAGCGCATCAATGACGGCCTTGGTATCATCAACGCTCAACGTCGTTTGCGTGATATAAGCCAACTTATCGGGATTGGTAACCTTGAGTGTCGCAACATCCGCAACGGTGGAAATAAGGTGGACGTGCGCGGGGATACGTCCCAGCGTGCCTTCAATCTCAGGATGCCCTTCATGCCCTACCATGATGATCTCAAACCCTGTGCGGGCATAGCGCTGCCCTTCGGTGTGAACTTTGGACACAAGGGGACAGGTCGCATCGATCACCGTAAGCCCGCGTTCACGCGCGTGTTTTTCAACGCCCTCTGAAACGCCATGGGCGCTAAAGATAATGACAGCGCCTTCGGGGACTTCGTCCATCTCTTCGACAAACACGACGCCTTTGGCTGCCAAACGATTGACAACATGACGGTTATGGACAATCTCATGTCGCACATAGATGGGGGGGCCAAACTTGGCCAAAGAGAGTTCAACGATTTCAATAGCGCGCTCAACGCCTGCACAAATACCACGGGGTTGCGCCAAAAGTACTTTCATAGGGAGTATCCTTTATTGTCTGCCAGCCGCCGAATGTAATGGGCTTGGCTTCTAAAGTAAAGGGTGGGAGTCACGCATGACTTAAAGGGCTTAGCAGGTCGCTGATAAGGGCATAAGGTTTTAAAAACAGATGAAAATTCGTATCTTTCAGGTTTTCAAGCGGACGCGCTCGTTATCAATCCCGTTTCTCCCGCCGCCGCTGCGCCGATGTCGGGATATGCAGGCTCTCGCGGTATTTGGCGACAGTACGCCGCGCAATAGCGATGCCTTCGGCGCGGAGCAATGCCATCAAACGATCATCCGATAAAATCGCCGTTGGCTCTTCGGCATCGATGAGCGCCTTAATCCGCTCGCGCACCGCAAGGGTTGAAACGCCTTCAGCGCAGCCGCCCGTCGTCGGTAAAGAGCCTGTGAAAAAGTACTTTAGCTCAAACAGGCCACGCGGCGTGGCGATGTATTTGTTTTGCGTTACGCGAGAGACGGTGGATTCGTGCATTTCGATAACGGCGGCAATGTCGCGCAGGATCAGCGGCTTTAAATGCTGCACGCCGTAAATAAAGAATTGATCTTGCTGCTTGACGATTTCCGAAGCGACTTTCAAAATCGTCGTCGCCCGTTGGTGCAAGGCTTTAACAAGCCAGTTGGCTTGCTGCCATTTTTCAGACAAATAGGCCTTATCCGCCGAGGCGCGCGTTCCTCCAACAATCTTTTCATAAAAAGATTCATTGGCCAGAACACGCGGCAGCGTGTCGTTGTTCAGCTCAATATGCCAGCCGCCGCCTGCCATAGGCGTTAGAAGAACGTCAGGCGTGATGGGCGGCGCAACATCCGCCGTAAAGGCGAGCGCGGGTTTGGGCGTTAGGGCGCGGATTTCTGTGATCATATCGGTCAGGTCTTCGCTATCGACACCGCACAGACGCATCAGCGCAGCGCGTTCGCGCTTAGCCAAAAGGTCAAGATGATCCAACAACATTGCCATCGCAGGATCCAACCTGTTTTTCTCACGCAGTTGAATGGTCAAGCATTCCTTGAGCGACCGCGCAAAGATGCCCAAGGGGTCAAGGCGCTGCAAACGCACAATGATCGATTCAAAAAACGCAGGCGTCACGCCAAGCTGCGCGCGCACAACATCAAGATCGGCAGGCAAATAGCCCGCATCGTCCAGCAATTCAACCATCGCAGCAGCCATCATGCATTCGGCTGGATCAGGAAAATCCATATGAATCTGGCTGAGCAAATGGTCGCGCAAACTAGGAGCCTCTGCCACATTTTCCGCCCAATCACGGTGCGGCGCGGATGGATCATACGTGCCGCTGCTGGACTCATGTGCGTCATAAGTATCAAAAGAACGCTCATCCGGCGCGGCAACATCGGTTTTTTCTCCGCCTTCGCCTTGCGTCTCACTGCCTAGGGTTATGCCCGTCTCTTGTTTAGACGTAGAAGACGCGCCAAAGGAAGCGGAATCCCCTTCGCCGCTTTCCAAGAACGGATTGGCTTCAAGCTCCCCTGCGACGAAAGCGCATAAGTCCTGATTAGAGAGTTGCAAAAGTTTAATCGCCTGCTGCAATTGCGGCGTCATCACAAGGGATTGGGTCGTGCGAAGATCAAGGCGAGGAGAAGAAGTCATCGCGCCTTACATCCGGAACTCGTCGCCCAGATAAACGCGGCGAACGTCGGCATGCGCGACAATCTCATCGGGCACGCCTTCCATCAAAACACGCCCATCATGGATGATCGAGGCGCGATCCACAATTTCAAGGGTAGCACGAACATTGTGGTCGGTAATAAGCACACCAAGACCGCGATCGCGCAAATGAACGACCAAATCACGAATATCGCCAAGAGCAATAGGATCAATGCCCGCAAAAGGTTCATCCAGCAGCAAGAAATGGGGCTGCGAGGCCAACGCGCGCGCGATTTCCACGCGCCTGCGCTCTCCGCCCGATAGCGCCATGGCGGGGGCACGGCGCAAATGCGTAATGCCGAACTCCACCAAAAGATCATCCAACATCGCTTCCCGCGTGTCGCGATCCGGTTCGATCACTTCCAAAATGGCGCGGATATTGTCTTCGACATTCAGGCCGCGAAAGATGGAGGCTTCCTGCGGCAGATAGCTAAGCCCCAAGCGGGCGCGGCGATACATGGGCAAAGAAGACACATCCATGCCATCAATCGCAATCGTGCCCATATCAGGCGTGATAAGTCCCGTGAGCATATAAAAGCACGTTGTCTTGCCTGCGCCATTGGGTCCCAAAAGGCCAACGACCTCGCCCCGCCGCAAGGTAAAGCTGACATCATGCAAAACAGGGCGGCCACGATACTGTTTGCCCAGATGCGCGGCCTCTAGCCCCGCCCCCGCCTCAGGCACAACGACTCCCGAAGCGGCAGAAGGAACTCCTGCAAACGGGATAATCTTTCCGGCGCGTTTTACCTTCATGGTTTGGCCTTCACTTTCTTCTCGCTTGATGCGGGAAGAAGGGCGCGCACGCGCCCCGATCCGCTATTGATCAAACGGCTTTGCCCCGTCGTAAAATCGACCAGCGCCTTATCCCCCGCCAATTGCGTTTGCCCGCGCGTGATGCGCACATGACCCGATAAAACGGCGCTGTTCTTTTGGGTGTCGTACACGCCTTCATCGCCGCGAGAAACGCCACCATCCTTGGTCACGATAATCACATGGCCTTGCGCCACCATATCCGTCATCGCTAATTGACCTTGAGGGTTAGGCGCAAAGTGCGCGATCAACACATCAGCCTCCACGCGGCTGCCTCCTTGTTCGCCTATGGCGTGGCCTCGCGCTGTGGCCGTTTTCGTATTCTCGTCATACGCCAACGATTCTTTGGCCGTCACGACATTCTTTGCCGTGATCAGCTTAAGATTAGCGCCTGTGACTTTGATAAGACCACGATCCACATCATACGTGGCCTTCTGGCCAAAAACCTGATCTTTGGAATCATAAAAATGGACGTTGCCTTCAGCCGTCATAAAATCAATATCACCGCTGGTTTGTTGAGGCTTGCTCGCCCCTTTTTCTTTTGGCGGCGGCGTCTTGGCGTCGCGTTGATGCGCCGTTAGAACGTCAGCTTCAATCGTCTTATCCCCCCGCACAGCCTTCGCCTGTCCACGCGCCACGTAAAGCTGCG
>DYNT01000056.1 GCA_020720905.1 Micavibrio aeruginosavorus | reverse complement strand
GACAAATATGAAACGCCTGACAATAGGTTTCTGCGCATGAGCCTTCCCTATGTAACGTCTTCTGGAAAATAGGAAGCAAAGGGTCATGTCCGTCCTTGATATTCTCATCACCTATCACCTTGCTTTTCTGCAAGGGCTGTCGGTTACGCTTCAGCTTTGCGCGGTGATATGGAGCGTCGGGCTGGTGGGCGGCATCGCGATGGGCGTTTTGGGCGCTCATCGTCGCCGCAGTTGGGGCTTGACGATCCAAGGGACTTCCTTTGCCTTTTCCGCCATTCCGACATTGGTGATCCTGTTCTGGCTGCACTATCCGGCGCAAGCGATGTTCGATGTTGTGATTGATCCTTTCTATACGGCGGCGCTGACTCTCTCGCTGGTCAACCTGTTTGGCGTGGGCGAAATTGTGCGCCAAGCCGTCGTCGATTTCCCCGCTCAATACATCGTGGCGGGGCGCGTGTGCGGGATGACAACACGTGCTATCGTGCGCCATATCCAGCTACCCATTCTGTTCCGTCAACTGCTGCCCTCGCTGATGATCTTGCAAGTCGGGATGTTGCACGCCTCCCTATTCGCCAGCCTTATCTCGGTTGAAGAATTGTTCCGCGTCGCGCAGCGCATCAACAGCCTGATCTATCGCCCCATTGAGATTTACACGGCGCTTGCGCTGTTCTTCCTTGCGGTTTGCTTGCCCATCAACATCCTCGCCGCGTGGCTGAAAAAACGCTACACCCGCGATTATTCGGAAAGATAGGGGATGGTTTTGCACCCAATAAAAACCAAAAGAATGTTGTCATCCCCGCGCCCTCGTCCCGCCGCAATAGCGGCGGACGAAGAGAGGGGGGGGCGGGGATCCAGAGGGTTTAACACCCAAGTGAATCGCCCAATCCCCTGGATTCCCGCCTTCGCGGGAATGACACAGTTTTTAATGGCTGAAAAAGGATATCAATCCTATCTGGGAGCATTTTCCCCATGCTAACCACACGCAATCTTTCCTTTGCCTATGACGATGGTAAAACGGTTTTTGAGAATGTCGATCTGGATATTGATTTAGGCGGCATCACCGTTTTGATTGGCCCCAGCGGGACGGGCAAAACGACCCTTCTGCGCTGCCTTGCGCTTCTTGATACACCCCGCAGCGGCGAGATTGCGGTGGATGAGCAGCGCTTTGCCTTCCCCATCCCTGCGGGCGGGCATGCGCCTGCGCCGTGGCCACGGCTTACGGCTGTCTTTCAGCAACTCTTCTTATGGCCCCACCTAACCTTGCGCGAAAACATTTTGCTCCCCGTCCGGCTCAGCGGCCAAACGGACGGCCATGGGGAGCTGGACAAGCTGATTGAGGCCTTTGACATGGGCGCGTTTATCGAACGCTATCCCAACGAGGCCTCGCTGGGTCAGCGTCAGCGCATCGCGCTGGCACGCGCACTCATGCTGAAGCCGCGCTACCTCTTGCTGGATGAAATCACGTCGGCACTGGACGTGGAGCAAATCGCCAAGATTCTTGGTTATCTTAAAACCCTGCGCGGCCAGAATATCGGCATCTTCCTAATCACTCACTTACTGGGCTTTGCCCGCCATGCGGCGGATCAAGTCCTGTTTATGGATGGCGGCACGATTACCGAGCGCGGAACGCCCGATATTCTGAAGAACCCACAAACGGAGCGCCTGTTCCAGTTCCTTTCCGTCATCGCGGCGGCAAGTTAACCTGATACGCTTTTGAACGATGATATAGAAAAAATCATTTAGAATCAACGAATCGAGCCTTTTTCGAGGCCGTACGTCGAGCAGAAGGGTACTGAGAGACGCTTTTCGAGTCTGTTTGAGAGCTTTAACCATATAAGCTGTTGATCTATAAGGATAGTTAACAAATCGAAGACCCCATGTATCCCATTGAAAACAAACACTTTTCTGAATCGTCTTTTTGCGGAAGCTAAATTGGGCGAAGTTTGGAGGACATCTCGCATCATGCCCGTTCAATACCGCACCGCAACACAACGGAGAGATTCTGTTGCGCGAAAGTAACGCTCTCCTTGCAATGACGATACGTTCGGGGCTAAGCCTACCGACTCAAGTCTCAAAAGTGATATGGAAAACATGAGCCGATAAGGTGGAAGGGGGAGACCCTAACCGTTATCGTCATGCCAGCGAAGGCTGGCATCCCATTTGTTCAAAACCAAATAAAAACAAATGGGACCCCAGCATACGCTGGGGTGACGACTCTGTTTTATCGAAAAGCGAGCTAAAGTTTAAGGAGAACCGTTTTGTCACCACCACACAAAAACAAAAAGCCGTTACACGCGTTGTGCCCTGACGAAGGCTGCGTTGTTGAGGCTGGCGATGTGCCCTCTTTCAATGGCCGTCCCGTTACGCCCCTTCTTGATACGATCAACGTGCCTTGTGATCTGCGCAAGCTGACTCCTGAACAGTTGCCGCAGTTGGCGGATGAGCTTCGCGCCGAAGTGATCGATACGGTTTCCTCCACGGGCGGGCATTTTGGCTCTGGCCTTGGTGTGGTGGAACTCACGGTCGCGCTGCACTATGTCTTTAACACGCCTGACGACACGCTGATTTGGGATGTTGGGCATCAGGTTTATCCTCACAAGATTTTAACGGGGCGCAGGGATCGCATCCGCACGCTGCGTCAAGGCGGCGGTTTGTCGGGCTTTACCAAGCGCGAGGAAAGCGAATACGATCCGTTCGGCGCGGGGCATAGCTCCACGTCCATTTCGGCGGCGGTTGGCTTTGCGGTGGGCCGCGACTTCGCCAAAAAGAATAACCAAGTGATTGCCGTGATCGGCGATGGCTCGATCAGCGCGGGCATGGCGTATGAGGCGCTTAATAATGCGGGCGCAATGGATTCGCGCCTGATCGTAATTTTGAACGACAACGATATGTCGATTGCGCCGCCAACGGGGGCGATCAGCTCGTACCTTTCGCGCATCGCCTCGTCCAAAGAATACCGCAAGCTTCGCCATATTGGCAGGGAGTTCGCCAACATTTTCCCACGCCCCTTAAAAGAAGCAGCCCGTAAGGCTGAGCATTATGCTCGCGGTCTTGTGACGGGTGGCACGCTGTTTGAGGAAATGGGCTTTTACTATGTGGGACCCATCGATGGCCATAACTTTGACCACCTGATCCCTGTCTTGGAAAACGTGCGCGATGACCAAGAAGGCGGCCCCGTCCTGATCCATATCGTGACAGAAAAAGGCCACGGCTATGCGCCTGCCATCAACGCGCCTGATAAAATGCATGGCGTTGCTAAGTTCAACATCGTCACAGGCGCGCAAGAAAGCGCCAAGAACGCGCCGCCCTCTTTCACGCGCGTGTTTGCGGATGCTTTGGTCAAAGAAGCTGAGCATGACGACAAGATCGTGGCCATCACGGCGGCGATGCCCGCCGGAACCGGCCTTGATATTTTTGGCCGCCGCTTTGAAGGCCGCTTGTTTGATGTCGGCATTGCCGAGCAGCACGCGGTGACGTTTGCCGCTGGCCTTGCGTGCGAGGGACTCAAGCCTTTCTGCGCTATCTATTCCTCGTTCATGCAACGCGCCTATGACCAAGTCATGCACGATGTCGTTTTGCAAAAGCTGCCCGTTCGCTTGATGCTGGATCGCGCCGGTTTGGTGGGCGCAGACGGCGCGACGCA
The DNA here is from genome assembly GCA_020720905.1 of Micavibrio aeruginosavorus. Lineage (GTDB taxonomy): Bacteria > Pseudomonadota > Alphaproteobacteria > UBA9219 > UBA9219 > UBA8914. Next base: position 4,614 of record DYNT01000056.1, on the reverse strand, counting down.
TGCGGGATCGTTCGATTTAGCCTTTATGGGATGCCTGCCCGATATCATCGTCATGGCACCCTCGGACGAAGTTGAAATGACCCACATGGTTGCGACAGCCGCCGCCATCAATGATCGCCCCACGGCTGTGCGGTATCCCCGCGCCGATAGCTCTGGCATGGAGCTACCCGATCGCGGCGAAGTTCTGACCATCGGACGTGGCCGTATCGTGAAGGAAGGCAGCAAAATAGCCCTTCTCAACCTTGGCACGCGCCTTGGCGAATGCCGCAAAGCAGCGGCAGAGCTGGATGCGCGGGGTCTTTCCACCACCATTGCCGATCTGCGCTTTGCCAAGCCGCTCGATCTGGAAATGATCCAGCGCCTCGCCAAAAACCATGAGGTCTTGATCACGATCGAGGAAGGCTCCATCGGCGGGTTTGGCAGCCACGTCGTGCATCATCTGGCCAATTTGGGGGCCATGGATCACGGCCTTAAAATCCGCTGCATGACATTACCCGACCGCTTCCAGTTGCAGGATACGCAAATCAAGCAGTATGACGAGGCCGAGCTTAACGCCAAGCATATCGTCTCCCGCGCCCTTGAAGCTCTTGGGGTTGAAGCCGCTAAAACAGTGATCGCCAGCGCTTGACAAACGGAATAAATATAGCTATATTTATTAGAATCGCGTGGTCATGCTGTATGATTGGGATGAGAATAAGGCTAGAATGAACCTGATCCGGCATGGCGTCGATTTTGACCATGCGGAGGTGTTCGATTGGGAAACAGCCCAAGTCGTAGAAGACATGCGCCATGACTATGGCGAGGCTCGTTTTGTTGCCTATGGCACAATTTGGGGTCGTTTGCATGTCATGGTTTATATGCTGCGCAAAAGTAAAATACGGATTATTGGACTCCGTAAGGCCAATAATCGGGAAAGGCGTTTTTATGACGACAACACGTAAACCATCTAAGATTTCGAAAGCCGATTGGGATTCTGCTGCATTGCCGCCGCTCCCCCTTTCCCTTATGAGAAAGATGCGTCCCGCCAGTGAAGCCGCGCCGGAAATTGTCGCGGCTTATAAGCGGGGGCGTGGGCGACCCGCAGGACGCAGCAAAACCGTTGTGAGCTTAAGCCTTGATACAGAAGTTTTGACAGCCCTGAAAGCCAGCGGCAAGGGCTGGCAAACACGCGTCAACGACCTTCTCAAGGCAGCCGTTCAAATCAGGGACGCTTCCTAAGCCATACTTTCGCCTTGAACGAGAGGCATATTCCGCTATGGTGTGGGACGCTGAAAAAGCGTCCCTTGTTTGGTTTTGTCCCCTTGCTCTTTTCCGGTGGTTTTTCTATGAAGCGCTTAACGATCCTTTTTGCCTTTTTCCTCCTTTTTACGCCTTTGTTTTTGATCGCCCCTGCGCAGGCCGAAACGCCCGCTGCTGCAATCGTTCAAAAATTCTATGATACGCTTCAAACAACGATGCAAGATGGGGAGACGCTGGGCTTTGATGGGCGCTATAAAAAGCTGGAGCCCGCCGTCACGGTTACCTTTAACCTGCCTCTTATGGCGCGTTATGCCGTCGGCGCCAATTGGGTGAAAGCCAGCGACGAAGAAAAACAAAAACTGGTGGCTTCTTTTTCAGCTTTTTCTATTGCGACGTATGCCAGCCGTTTTACCAAATATGATGGGGAAACATTCAAAGTCGGCGGAGAGAAACCAGCGGCAGGCGGCGGTATCATGGTTGAAACGACCCTGACGCCCAAAGGCGCGTCTCCTGTTATTCTCAATTATCTTCTTCGCCCTGATGAGGCCAGCGCGTTACGCGTTGTTGATGTTTACCTTGATGCCTCAATCAGTGAGCTGGCCACGCGCCGCGCCGATTTTACATCAACCATCAAGCGCGAAGGCCTGCCGACTCTTTTACGTTCTTTGGACGAAAAGACCGAAAAAATGAGGCAAAGCAAGAAAATCTAAAACGTCATGAAAACACTTCAACGCACGCTTCTTGTTCTTCTTATTGTCCTGACAGGCAACCTGTCTGTTTGGGCGCTGGTCAATCAAGGGGCGTGGCAGAAACCGTGGGGCGGCAAGATTAACAGCTTGTCTTACAGCGCTTGGCAAGCGAGTAACGATTCCAGCCGCCTAAGCGATGCCCAAATCGTTACCGACATGCAGCTTATTGCGGGGCAAGCTTCGACCATTCGCCTCTATGGCCTCAGTGATGGGCTTGATCGCATCATCCCTTTGGCCAAAGATAATAAGCTGAACATTTTTGCAGGCGCGTGGATATCCCCCAACGACAAAGATAACGCGGAGGAAATCGAACGCCTTATTCGGCTCACCAAAGAACACAGCAACATCAAACGCGCCTTTGTCGGCAATGAAACGATTTTGCGTGGCGATACAACCGTTGAGGCGCTCGTTGCCTATATCGAACGTGTTAAACGGGAAGTCACGATCCCTGTGACAACGGCTGAACCTTGGCATATCTGGCTGGATCATCCAGAGCTGGCGCGGTCGGTTGATTTCATAACGGTTCACGTTCTGCCCTATTGGGAAGGCGTGGATATTCACGGCGCTTTGGCTTACGTCAAATACCGTATTGATCAGCTTCAAGCCGCCTTTCCCGATAAGCATATTCTTCTGGGCGAAGTTGGCTGGCCTAGCGAGGGGCAATGGATCAAAGGCGCGGAGCCCTCACAAATCAATCAGGCCAAATTTATCCGCGAGTTTCTCAATTATGCCAGTGAAACGCGTCTTGATTATTCCATCGTCGAAGCCATTGATGCGCCATGGAAGCGTGGGATCGAAGGCACAGTCGGCGCCCATTGGGGGCTTTGGGATACAGATCGCAATGTCAAGTTTGCGATGAGCGGCATTGTTCGCGAATCCATTTACTGGTTTGGGGGCTGCCTTGTGGCCTCACTGCTGGCTCTGCTCCCTATCCAATGGTTTGTGCGCAAACGCCAAGACCTGAAATTCGCAGGGCAAGTCTTTTATGCCTCCCTGATTCAGGCCACGGCTTCTCTTTTAATATGGGCCATTATGGTCGCGATGGCCGAGAAAATCATCAACGCCAACACTATCGCGTGGATTGTCCTGATCGGCTTCCAAATCGTTTTGCTGGCGCTTTTGCTGGTGGATGGGCTAGAGCTGACCGAAGTCATGTGGGCCAATCGCAAACGCGCTTTTCCCCCCATGGATCAAGAGCCTGCCAAAAACGCGCCCAAAGTATCCATCCACGTGCCGTGCTATAACGAGCCGCCGCAGATGGTGATAGAAACGCTGAACGCGTTGGCCGAGCTGGCCTATCCCAACTTCGAAATTCTTGTCATCGATAACAACACCAAAGACGAAGACGTCTGGAAACCCTTGCAAGACCATTGCGCCAAACTAGGGCCGCGCTTTCGCTTTTTCCATTTGCCCCAATGGCCGGGCTTTAAGGCGGGAGCGCTCAACTTCGCCCTCACTCAAACGGCCAAAGACGCAACGATTGTCGGCGTGATTGATAGCGATTATATCGTTTCTGCCGATTGGTTGCGCGCCACCATCCCCTACTTCGACAAGCCTGAAGTCGCCATTGTGCAAGCGCCACAAGACTACCGCGATGCCAGCGAGAGTCTCTTCAAACGCCTTTGCTATTGGGAATATGCTGGATTCTTCCATATCGGCATGGTTCAACGCAATGAACGTAACGCCATCATCCAGCATGGCACAATGACCTTAATCCGCCGCGATCTTCTCAGCAGCGTCAAAGGCTGGGCGGAGTGGTGCATTTGCGAGGATGCCGAGCTTGGCTTGCGCCTGTTCGAAAAAGGCTATGAGGCTGTGTATCTTGAACACTCCCTTGGGCGTGGCCTGATCCCCGATAGTTTCGGCGGCTATAAAACGCAACGCTTCCGCTGGGCTTATGGCGCGGTGCAAATCCTTAAACGCCATTGGCGCGCGCTCAGCGAAGAAAAGGGGTTGGACGGCGCAAGGCTGACATCGGGGCAACGCTATCACTTTGTGTCGGGCTGGCTGCCGTGGTTTGCCGATGCCGCGCATATGGTTTTTGTCGCGGCGGCCGTTTTCTGGTCCATTCTCCTCCTTTTGAAATGGGTGGAGTTCCCCCCCGCCGTTTTCCTAATTCCAACGCTCAGTGTTTTCGTCTTCAAAGTCGTCGCAGGCTTGTGGCTGTATCACGTCCGCGTCAAATGTGGCTGGCGCGATCGCCTTGGCGCGGCGCTGGCTGGCATGGCACTCACCCACGCCGTAGGTCGCGCCGTTTGGCAAGGCCTCTTCACGTCAGGCAAGCCCTTTATCCGCACCCCTAAATGCGATGATAAGCCTGCCGCCACGCAAGCCTTTCTGATGGCGCAAGAAGAAATCGGCCTTTTGCTGGCTCTGCTGATCACAGCCTTTTCGATCCTTTATAAGTTTGAGACATCCAATCAAAACGCTGTTTTGTGGTCAGGAATGTTGCTGGTTCAGACTTTGCCCTATTGGGCGGCGCTCATCACCTCACTGATTAATGCCATGGGCAAGAAAACAAACGTGCTTTAGAGCCCAAACCGTCGCAATAAGCGCAAAAAAGAACCTTTTCTATTAATCAGTCCATAAGTAAAGTCACCTTCACGCTGCGTATTTGAGAGAAGGT
>DYNT01000055.1 GCA_020720905.1 Micavibrio aeruginosavorus | reverse complement strand
ACAGCTTGTAAAGCTTGGGCAGCTTGCCGTTTGCAATGTCAAAGTGATCGTTGCTGACATCATCAGGAAGAAGCCCGCGATCCTTCCATCGCTCGATAAAACTAAGCACCACGCGCGGCGGTGATTTCTTGTCATCGATGTTCTCGGCTTCCAACAGTTGCTTGATCAGGCGCAGCTGATCGTCTGTGCCCAAAATAGTGAAGGAGGGCTTGAGCCCAACGCGCTCAGCGTGCGGGCGAAGAAGCCTTGCGGCGAGGGAATGAAACGTGCCCAAATGCCAGCCCTCAACCGAACGCCCGCCTAAAAGGCCGGAAACGCGCTCACGAATCTCGGCGGCGGCTTTGTTGGTGAACGTCACAGCCATGATTTGCGCTGGAACGGCCTTGCCCGTTGCCAGCAGATGCGCAAGGCGCGAGGTCAGTACGCGTGTCTTGCCTGTTCCTGCGCCCGCTAAAACAAGAACAGCGCCGTCTAACTGCTCAACCGCTGCGCGCTGCGCAGGGTTGAGACCCTGCCAGTAGGGAGGGGCATTCTCTTCTTGGGCTAAAGAGTCTTTCATGGCGATGGATGATAGTGCCTATTGTTCTATCGGTGCGGCCTTGGGCACGACCCTGTTGCGGCCTGTCTGTTTGGCCTCATAAAGGGCGCTGTCGGCGCGGCCAATAAAGCTGTCCGTGTCTTCGCTTGGAACATATTCCGTCGCGCCCATGGAGATGGTGACGACACCCAGATTTTCATTGGTGCGGCGACGGCGCACTTGCTTGGTGGCTAGAATACTGCGTAGCTGATTGCCAACGCGCTCGGCATCCGTGACTGTGGTTTGAGGCAATAGGATCACGAATTCCTCGCCGCCATAGCGGGCGATGATGTCGCGGCCTTTTAAGTTTTCAACCAGCGTTTTAGCAACGAGTTTCAGAACTTCATCACCAACCAAATGGCCATAGGTATCGTTGAACTTTTTGAACAAATCGATATCGCACATCAGTAAGGATAAAGGCGTGCTATTTTCGACAGCTTCATCAATGGCGCGTTTGATTTCATTATCGAAATACTTACGGTTGCCAATGCTGGTCAGCGCGTCAGACAGCGAGGCTTTACGGACAATGTCAAGGTTATAGCGCATCTCGGTGAGCTGCTGCGTTGACGATGTGAGTTGAGATTGAAGCCGTTGATTCTGTTCGGCCATGATGCGCGTTTCATTGGCCACGCGAGAAACAGCCGATTTAATTTGATCAAGCGAAACATTGGATTGAAGCGCGCCCGTGAAAGAGGTCAGTGTCTGATCGTATTGATTGGATTTCTCCACCGATTTTTCCAAAACCTTCATCACCGTGTTGATTTCATCGACAATGTTGCCAGAGGATTTTTGAATCATTTTGTTTTCAGCTTCTAGGCTAAGATGGGCCAAAAAAAGCTCAGTACATTGATCTTGGGTTAGGCGACCATCTTGATCGATAAGAAGCCCCATCGCCATTTTCAGATTCGGGTTCGCATTGGAAAAATAGCAATAGTAGACAGCGAAATTATCCGGTGTCGGAGAAAGACCATGCTGCGTCATAAGCTCTATTGAAAGCTTGGCCCATAGGTCTGGCAGGTTGTTTTTATCGTCGGTCACAAAGCCTCACAGGCGAATAGTTGATTCGAGTTTCCTCACGTTAAGCAAAAAAAACTTCATTGTACAGAGGGTTAGAACGCTTCGATCAAACGAAGCCAAGCGGCCTCATCTAGCACGGTAACGCCAAGCCAAGCGGCTTTATCGGCTTTGCTGCCTGCCCCTTCGCCTGCCACGAGATAATTTGTTTTAGAGGAGATGGAACCCGACACCCTCGCCCCCAGATTTTCCGCTTTGGCTTTGGCTTCGCTGCGTCCCATGCCTTGTAAAGTGCCTGTAAATACAATGGTTTTTCCAGAAAGGGGCGATTGTTTTTCTACTAGAACAAAAGGTAGGAGGGTCAGCTCAGAGCTCAAATCGGCCAAAACTTGCTGGTTATGGTCTTCGGCAAAAAAGGCGACGCTATCGCGAGCCATCAGCGTCCCTATTTGATCGATACTGGTCAGTTCTGCCCAAGCCTCGCCCGTTTCATCCTGTGCTGCGATCATGGCTGCTTGCAGGGCGGGAAGCGAGCCATAGTGCTTGGCGAGCAACTTGGCCGTGGCCTCGCCAACTTGGCGGATGCCAAGGGCATAGATGAACTTATCAAGGGAAATAGTGCGCCTCGCTTCAATGGCCTCTAAAAGGTTGGCCACGGACTTTTCCTTCCACCCCTCGCGCAAAGCCAAGGTAGCGCGATGATGGTGAAGGCGAAAGATATCGGCAGGCGTTTTGATGAAGCCTGCCTCCATCAACTCGCCCACGCGGCGCTCGCCAAGGCCTTCGATGTTGAACGCATCGCGGCTGACGAAATGGCATAGGCGCTCAACCGCTTGTGCGGGGCATGTCAGACCGCCGGTGCAGCGGCGGATTGCCATGCCATCCTCGCGCACGGCTCTTGCGCCGCAAACGGGGCAATGATCTGGAAATACAAAAGGCGCAGAGCCAGCGGGGCGGTGCTTTAAAAGAACCTCGACAATCTGCGGAATAACATCGCCTGCGCGTTGCACGATGACGGTATCGCCTTCGCGAATATCTTTGCGAGCAATTTCGTCCTCGTTGTGGAGTGTGGCGCGGCTGACCATCACGCCGCCGACGTTGATCGGCTCTAACGCAGCAACGGGGGTCAACGCGCCCGTTCGTCCGACTTGAATCGTGATGGCTTTTAGGATTGTTTCTGCGCGTTCAGCCGCAAACTTATGCGCGATGGCCCAACGCGGGGCGCGGCTGACAAAGCCAAGCCTTTCTTGCAACGCAAAGTCGTTGACCTTGTACACTACGCCATCGATGTCAAAGGGCAGGGCGTGCCGCTGCTCTTCAAGGGCATTGTAATAGGTCAAAATCTCATCTGTTGAGTGACAAAGGCGCGCTGGCTCATTAACCGCAAAGCCCCATGCCTGAAGGTGTTCGCGCAAGCCTTGTTGTGAAGAAAAGGGCAGGGGGGAGGCCTCGCCCAAAGCATAAGCGAAGAAAGACAGAGGGCGCGAGGCCGTGATGGACGCATCCAATTGTCGCACGCTGCCCGCCGCCGCGTTGCGGGGATTGGCGAAAAGAGGCTCGCCCTTTGCCTCGCGCTGCGCGTTAAGGGCAAAGAAATCGGCGCGGTTCATGTAAATCTCGCCTCGCACCTCAAGCACATCGGGCGCAGAGCCTTTTAAGGTATGTGGCACATTTTTGATCGTCATCACGCCCGCCGTGATATTCTCACCCACTTGGCCATCACCGCGCGTGGCGGCCAGAACAAGGCGACCTTTTTCATAGCGAAGAGAGGCCGAGAGGCCATCAATCTTTGGCTCGGCCATCATGGCGAGGGGCGCTGCATCTGCAAGGCTTAAAAAGCGCCGGATACGTGCCATAAAGTCGCTCACATCCTCAGCGGCAAACGCATTGCCAAGCGAGAGCATCGGCACGCTATGCACAACCTTGCTAAAGCCAGCGGCGGGCGTAGCGCCAACTTTGGCTTCGTGTACATCAATATCTTTTAATAAGGGAATTTCTTTATTCAACAGCGCATTATAACGACGTTCAAGCGCGTCGAATTCAGCATCCGAAATTTCAGGAGTTGCTTTATTATAATACAAGTCGCGGTGATAAGCGATTTCACGTGCTACTTGTGCTTTTTCTTTAAGCTCTTTTTCAGTTAGGAGAACGGGTAATGGAGGCAAATCTTTCTTGCTTGGTTTTTTAACGTTGTTTTTTCTTTCATTCATTATAGAAACCATAAGTTATAATCGTCATTGCGAGCGCAGCGAAGCAATCCAGCGCCGCGCGTCTGCGCGGCGTAGGACTCTTTTGCGCGGCAGACGCCGCGCAGCTGGATTGCCACGTCGGCCTTTGGCCTCCTCGCAATGACGGGATGGGCGTGGTAACGTCTTGAGTTATAACAAGCTGTCATATAAATCATTCCACTCAGGATTCAAGGTTTCGATCAACGCCAGTTTTTTTGGTCTTGAGCTGGCTTTTATTTTCTTTTCTCGCTCTATGGCCTCAATCATTGAGCCATAGAACTCATAATAGGCAAGCATCTTGCATCCGTATTTCTTGGTGAAATCGCTGCCTTGCCCTATTTTATGCTGGTATACTCTGGCATTTAGGTTAGCCGTAACGCCAGTATAGAGCGTTCCATTCCTTTCGTTTGTCATAATGTAGATGGCAGGGGCTTTCATGGTGATGAATCCCCTCTCTCTTTATTCTTCTGTGCCAACTCATTATCCCCCAGCAGCACTCTTGCGGCGTCGCGGGCGGCGTCGGTGGTGGCTGTGCCTGCCAGCATGCGGGCGATTTCCTCAAGGCGTTCGTCGGGGGAGAGGGGGGCAACGCTTGTCGTGGTGATTTTGCCTTTAACGGCTTTGCTCACGCGTAAATGATGATTGCCCAGCGCGGCGACTTGCGGGCTGTGCGTGACAACCAGCACTTGCACAGCGCGTCCCAGCTTAGCAAGGCGTTGTCCCACGGCAGAGGCGGTTGCGCCGCCTATGCCTGCGTCCACTTCATCAAAAATAAGCGTCGGGACAGGATCGGCCTTGGCCAACACCACTTTGATGGCCAGCATAAAGCGCGAAAGCTCGCCGCCTGAGGCAACTTTATTCAATGGCGCAAGCGGTTGCCCCGCGTTGGTCGTGGCCATAAAGGCGACGCGGTCAAGGCCGTCTGCGTTCCATGCCTCTTCATCAAGGCGCGTCAGCGTCGGCGCAAAGACGGCGCGCTCCAGTTTAAGCGGCGGCAGTTCGCGCATGATGTCTTGGGCCATTTTTTCGGCGGCTTGCTGGCGCTTGGCGCTGAGGCTTTCCGCCATCTTGACAAAGGTGGCGCGTGATTGTGAAACGGCTTTGGCTAAGGCTTGCAGATGTCCGCTTTGATCGGTGAGCAGCGCGAGGCGTGTGCGTAATTCCTCATGGATTGCGATGAGATCGTCCGTATTATGGCCATGTTTGCGGGCGACAGCGCGAAGCTTGAACAGGCGTTCTTCGATTTTATCAAGGCTTTCACCGTCGTTATCAATGGACGCGCCAAACCGCTCAATCTGCGTTATCGCTTCCTGCGTTTCATTGATAGCGCGATCCACAATAAGCAAAATAGCGGAGAGCGCGGGCGCTTTGTCTGCTATGCGGGCCAGCGTCTTTCCGGCCAAGGCAAGCTGCGCTGCCGCGCCGCGATGACTGCTCAGCGCTTGTTCTGTTGTCGCAAGCGCCTCCACAATCTTTTCACGGTGCTGCAATTGCGTGCGCCTTGCTGCCAGCGCTTCTGTTTCCTTGTCTTGGGGCGCAAGATCGTCCATCTCTGCCACTGCGGCTTTAAGAAATTCTTCCTCGTTTTGCGTGCGTTCATGCAAAGTCAGCGCATCGTCATAGGCGGAGCGAGCCTTGTGCCAGTTGGCAAAAGCCCCGCCGGTTTGTTTTTTAAGAGCCCCCGCGCCTGCATAAAGATCAAGGATGGTGCGGTGGTTGGCGGCGTTTAAAAGGCCATGCGTTTCAAATTGGCCATGCACCTCGATCAACGCGTCTCCGATTTGGCGTAGAAGCGCTATGCCGATCGGTTGGTCGCATAAAAAGGCGCGGCTTTTTCCGTCTTTGCCGATGATGCGGCGTAGGGTGAGGGGATCCTCAACGGTGAGGCCTTGCTCTTCAAGTAAAGCCTTAAGATCGGGTTGCAACGTGCCTGAAAAAACAGCAGTGACGGACGCTTGCTGTGCACCTGTGCGGATCAGGCCGCCATCGCTTCGCGCACCAAGGGCAAGCGCCAGAGCATCCAAAAGGATAGATTTTCCTGCGCCTGTTTCGCCCGTTAAAATGTTGAGCCCACCATCAAAAGAAAGCGTCAGCTTTTCAATCAGGACAACATCATGGATGATCAGTTGATTGAGCACGGCAACCTATGGGGGGCTAAAACGCTTGCTTCCAAATCTTGCTGACCCAACTTCCTTGATCTTCTTCGGGGGCGAGGTTGTTGGTGACAAGAAGGCTATAACTATCCTGATACCATGGACTGCCCGGAAAGTTGTGTCCCAGAACGGCGGCGGTTGCTTGCGCTTCGCTGAGGATGCCAAGAGAAAGATAACATTCGACAAGGCGATGCAGCGCCTCTGGCACATGGCTTGTCGTTTGGTATTTTTCGATCACAGTGCGAAAGCGTCCAACGGCGGCCGTAAAGAGTTGTTGCTTGATGTAATGGCGACCGATCTCCATTTCGGCGCCCGCCAAATGATCGTTCACCAGCGCGATTTTTAACACGGCGTCTTTGGCATAGGTTGTTTCGGGAAAACGGCTGATAATCGTTTGCAGGCGTTTTAACGCATTGTGGGCATAGGTTTGGTCGCGTCGCACATCGGTCAGGCGTTCATAATCGCACAAGGCGGCAAGATAATGGGCATAAGGCGTGCTATCATGGCCAGGATGCAGCTGAATAAATTGTTCCAAAGACACCAGCGCAGCGTCATAATCCATGTCTTGATATTGGGCATAGGCTCCCATGATCTGCGCCCTTGTGGCCCACGTGGAATAGGGGTGCTGACGTTCCACTTCCTGAAATTGCCGCGCTGCTTCTTTATAATCCTTTTGATCCATAAGGGATGAGGCGTTCGCGTACAGCTCTTCGACGGGCTTGTCAGGCGGGGGGGGCGGCTCTGTGCTGGCGCAAGCGCCGAGCGTAAGAGTCAAAACCAAAAAAGCCAAAAGGCGATGAAAAGCAAAGAAAGTCACGGTGCGAATCCCATAACAGTTTGATGGTAAGAAACTATAGCAGCAGCTTATGGGAAAATCACCTTTTAGAGAATCCATGGCAATAAGAAGGGCGGAATAGCCCTGGCCGCCTATAGCCATAATGGCTATGTGAACGGTGCTTTTATAAAAGGAGACAATTATATCCTTGCATATATAATATAGAATGTTATAATTTCCTTCATGCTTCAGCGTCTTATTCAAACAGCCGTTTTTGAACAGCTTCACAGTTCACCTGCCGTTGCTCTTTTGGGGCCGAGGCAGGTTGGTAAAACGACGCTTGCGCATCACATCGCTTCCGGTTGGAAAAAGCCATCCCTCTATCTCGATCTAGAGCGACCTTCCGATCTAGCAAAACTGAGCGATCCAGAATTATATTTGCGTGAGCAAAGGGGGAAGCTCGTCATTTTGGATGAAATCCAGCGTGTGCCTTCTTTGTTTCCGGTTCTGCGTAGTTTAATCGATGAGAGGCGGCAGACAGGGGAAAAGGCAGGGCAGTTTTTTCTCCTCGGTTCCGCTTCGTTGGATTTAGTGCAGGGATCATCTGAGAGTCTGGCGGGACGTATCGCCTATATTGATCTTGGCACGCTTAATGTGGCCGAGATACGCAAAAAAGATAAGCCAGACACGTTGTGGCTGCGTGGTGGATTTCCAGAGAGTTTTCTGGCTGCAAGCGATAAAGAGAGTCTTATCTGGCGCGAAGATTTTATCGCCAGCTATTTGGAGCGAGACATTCCGGCTTTGGGGCCGCGCGTACCTGCTGAAACCTTGCGCCGTTTTTGGACGATGCTGGCGCATAATCAGGGACAAACTGTGAATGCTGCAAAGTTGGCGGGCGGGCTTGGTGTTTCCTCTCCTACAATTAGCCGATATATTGATCTGTTGATTGATCTTATGTTGGTTCGCGCCCTGAGGCCATGGTCAGGCAATATCGGAAAGCGGCTTGTTAAAAGTCCTAAGATTTTCGTGCGCGACAGCGGCCTCGTCCATGCTTTATTAGGCATTCAATCCTTTGATGATCTGCAAGGCCATCCCGTGGTGGGTGGAAGCTGGGAAGGGTTCGTTGTAGAAAATCTGCTTAGTGTCTTACCTCGTAGGGCGACACCATATTTTTACCGCACGTCTGCTGGGGCGGAAATTGATCTGCTGGTTGCAATCTCGCCCAAGCGGCGCATCGCGATTGAGATAAAACGATCCCTATCCCCCGTTTTATCGAAAGGGTTCTATCAGGCTTGTGACGATCTTGGCATTCGTGAACAGTATATCGTGTACCCAGGACAAGAATCGTTTCTGCTTTCAAAGGAGATTAAAGTTATGCCGTTGCATGAGATGATGGATAAAATTGTAGGGGATGTAGGGTAGAAAAGGGGTGTCATGAACATCTAGCGGCTTCAGGGATTGCTTTGCTCTTGAATAAAGCCGCAATATCTTCCAAATTATGCCATAGTTAAAGTCAACGATGCTAAGAGTTAGAAAAGTATGGGGTTCTCTGATCCCTGAATCCTGACCCCTTGAC
>DYNT01000054.1 GCA_020720905.1 Micavibrio aeruginosavorus | reverse complement strand
TAGCCGAAGGCCTTGGCCTCACCGTTTTGGAGCTTTGTATGAAGGGTTTGTTTGCCTATCCATATGAAAAACTCTGCCGCTTCTACAAGCGTTGTTTGTTCAGGGGGGAGTGGATGATCCACTTTCTTGAAACGCCAATAGAGGCGTTTCCACCAAGGGGCAGCGTGAGTGTATGGATAGTAGCTCTGGTAATAGCAGGATTTGCGATACAGGAAGTCTTCATGGGTTGGAAATCCCGTGTCCCCGCCACAGAAATATTCGGTGACCATCTCATCTAATGCATCGGAAAGAGACCGCGCGGGGCATTGAACCAATTCTTCAATGATTTCTTCGTTTGGAGGGAATCGTTTTGTCATTTGTCAAAACCGAGATGATGCGTAAAAGAGTATTCTATGGTTGCTATATGGTTGCTACAGCAATATTCTAAAATCTAAAACCAAGCTAACTACTTGATTTAATGGCGGACCCGACGCGATTCGAACGCGTGACCTTTGCCTTCGGAGGGCAACGCTCTATCCAGCTGAGCTACGGATCCATCTTTAAAAATCATCCGCACCATAAGCGATTCCCAGCGCTCACGCTACCCGCTTTTTACTCGACGACGTCCTCTCTCGTTTTTGGGTCTATCCTTGCTTTCATCAAACGGCTAAAACTCTTGGATTGCCATAATAAGAGGCCTTATGAAACGAACACCCCTTTCCGATTCTCAGCGTTTAGACTGGCTTCGCCTGATCCGCACCGAAAATGTCGGCCCCATCACCTTTTATCAACTGCTGGCGCGTTTTGGCTCAGCGCGGCAAGCGCTGGAGGCTTTGCCCTCCTTGGCGCAAAAGGGCGGGCGCGGACGCCCCCTTGTCCCGCCCTCACCTGCAGCCATTGAAAAAGAAATCGCCTTGATAAAAAAGAGCGGTGGAACGCTTCTTTGCGCGTGCGAGCCTGACTATCCAGAGAGGCTGGCCGCCATTGAAGACGCGCCGCCTACGCTCACCGTTTTTGGCAACCCCGCTATCCTTCATAAAAAGCAACTGGCCATCGTTGGCGCGCGCAACGCGTCCCTCAATGGCCGCAAGATGGCCGAGCGTCTGGCCACCGATTTAGCAGCGCAGGGCTATGTCATTACCTCTGGCCTTGCACGCGGCATTGATACAACGGCGCATAGCCATGCCCTTGCCACGGGAACCATCGCCGCCGTGGCGGGCGGCGTGGATGTTGTCTATCCCGAAGAAAACCGCATCCTTTATGAACGCATCATCGCACAAGGCTGTGTCGTCTCTGAACAACCCATGGGCTGTGAGCCTCGCGCCAACCTGTTTCCCAAACGCAACCGCATCATCGCGGGGTTAAGCCTTGGCGTCATCGTGGTCGAAGCCGCACGGCAATCCGGCTCTCTCATCACCGCCCGCATGGCCTTAGAGCAAGGGCGCGAGGTGTTCGCCGTTCCGGGCTCTCCCCTTGATCCACGCTCTGCCGGAACAAACGATTTGCTGCGCCAAGGCGCGACCTTGACCGAAAGCGCGGCCGATGTTGTGGAGTCCCTTAATAAGCCCTTGCGCCTGTTCGCTGAGTCAGAGCCAGCCGCCTTTACACCGACCTTGCCCTGTTATGACGACCAACAAATGGATCACGCGCGGGAAAAAATCCTAGAGAATCTAAGCCCTTCACCGGTTTCTGTTGACGAACTCGTCCGGCAATGTCAAGTGTCACTGCCCTTGGTTCTCTCCGTCCTGCTGGAGTTAGAGCTGGCCGGAAGGCTGGATCGCCAGCCCGGACACCAAGTGGCCTTAATCGGATAACTGACAGAAAAGGATCCCTCGTGTCGCATAAAGTCGTTATCGTTGAATCGCCAGCCAAGGCGAAAACCATCAATAAATACCTAGGCAGTGACTATGTCGTTGTGGCTTCTTTCGGCCATATCCGCGACTTGCCGCCCAAGGATGGCTCGGTTCGTCCCGATGAGAACTTCGCCATGGATTGGGAGCTTGGCGACAGAGCCGAGCGCCCCGTGGCAGAAATTGCCAAGCTGGCCAAGGGCGCAGAGGCCATCTATCTCGCCTCCGATCCTGATCGCGAAGGGGAAGCGATTGCGTGGCATGTTCAAGAAATCCTAAAGGAAAAGAACCTCATTAAGGGTACGCCCGTCCACCGCATCACCTTTAACGAAATTACAAAACAGACGGTGTTGGACGCCATCGCGCATCCGCGTGAGATTGATCACAACCTTGTCGATGCCTATCGCGCACGGCGCGCTTTGGATTATCTTGTCGGCTTTTCCCTCTCGCCCGTTTTGTGGCGCAAGCTGCCTGGATCAAAATCCGCAGGGCGCGTGCAGTCGGTCGCGCTGCGCCTGATTTGTGAGCGCGAGTCCGAAATTGAAGCCTTTAAACCGCAAGAATTTTGGACGCTTTTGGGGTCGTTTGTGACACAAAAAGGGGGTGTTTTACCCGCTCATTTGACGCATTTAAACGGCAAAAAACTGGATAAGTTTGCCATTGGCAACGAGGCCGAGGCCACCGCCACGCTTGCGATCCTCAGCAAGCTTTCCTATCACGTCGGCGCGGTTGAGAAAAAGCAATCCAAGCGCAACCCCTACCCGCCTTTCACCACATCAACCTTGCAACAGGAAGCCAGCCGCAAGCTAGGCCTTGGCGCAACGCGCACGATGCGGATCGCGCAAGCCCTTTATGAAGGCATCGATATTGGCGGCGAGACGGTGGGTCTCATCACCTATATGCGTACCGATGGCGTATCGCTTTCCACCGAGGCCGTGATGGCGGCGCGTGACGTGATCGCGCAAGACTATGGCAAAGATTTTGTGGCCAGCAGCCCGCGCCTATACAAATCAACGGCCAAGAACGCGCAGGAAGCGCACGAGGCTATCCGCCCCACCGATCTTAAACGCCGCCCGCAGCAAGTTGCCAAGTATCTGGATGCCGATGGGCTTCGCCTTTACACGCTGATTTGGCAGCGCACGATGGCGTGCCAAATGGCCTCCGCCGTTCTGGATCAAGTCGCCGTCGATATTACGGACGACAACAATAAAGCGACCTTCCGCGCCACAGGCTCCACCGTTGTGTTCGATGGCTGGTTTAAGGTGTATCAGGACAGCCGCGACGATGATGCCGCCGATGAGGATGACGACAACCGCCGCCTGCCCCCCGTTAATCAAAACGATCCGCTTGATAAAAAAGAGATCAAGCCAGAACAACACTTCACGCAGCCGCCTCCCCGCTATGGCGAGGCGAGCCTTGTTAAAAGGCTTGAAGAACTGGGCATTGGCCGCCCTTCTACCTATGCCAGCATCATGCAAGTTTTGCAGGATCGTAATTACGTTGTGCTGGATAAAAAGCGCTTTGTGCCAGAGGATCGTGGCCGCATCGTCATCGCCTTCCTTGAGCAATACTTCAAAACCTATGTTGAATACGACTTCACCGCCGACCTTGAAGAAAATCTGGACGAAGTCGCGGAAAGCAAGCTGGCGTGGAAGAAAGTCATGCGCGGCTTTTGGACGGATTTTGCCAAGGCCATCGATGCCACGAAAGACCTGAAAATCTCAGACGTGATCGATGCGCTGGATGAAGCTTTAGGCCCCCACTTCTTCCCCTTGGGCGAGAATGGCCATGATCCACGCGTCTGTACCGTGTGCGGCTCTGGTCGCATGGGTCTTAAACTGGGGAAATACGGCGCGTTTATCGGCTGTTCCAATTATCCCGACTGCAAGAACACAAGGCCGCTGGCTGTGAGCGGCGGCGCGGGCGATGCCGCCGCGCAGAATATGCCACCGCGAGAACTTGGCCTTGATCCAAAGACCAAGATGCCCATCACCGCCCGCATGGGGCCTTATGGCGCTTATGTCCAACTGGATTTGCCGGAAGCTGCGCCCGCCGATGCGCCCGAAGAAAAACCCGCCAAAGTCAGCAAGAGCAAAAAGCCCGCAAAGAAGAAGAAAGAAGTAAAGGCAAAACCCAAGCGCGTTTCTCTGCCCAAGGGCGTCGATCCTAATTTGATCACGCTGGACACGGCCTTGCAGCTGTTGGCGCTGCCGCGTGACGTGGGCGCGCATCCCGAAACGGGTGAGATCATTACGGCAGGCCTTGGCCGCTATGGCGCGTATATCAAGTTGGGTCCTCGTTACAAAAGCCTGCCCGATGACGATGATGTTTTGTCGATTGGCCTGAACCGCGCCGTTGTCCTTTTGGCCGAGCCAGATAAGGGTCGCAAAGGCGGCGCATCCTCTGCCAAACTGCTGGGCGAACATCCCACAGACAAGAAACCCGTCACGCTGAACGCCGGACGCTTTGGCCCCTATGTCAAGTGGGCTAAGGTCATGGCGACGGTCACCAAAGCCTATGATCCCGAAGCGCTGACGCTGGAGCAAGCCTTAGAGATTATCGAGGCCAAAATCGCCAAGGGCGGCACAGGCGGAAAGGGCAAGGTAACGAAAGCGAAGGCAACAAAAGCAAAAGCAGCACCAAAGGCCAAGGCCTCAACCAAGGATAAGGGCAAACAAAAGCCCAAAGCCAAAACAGCGGCAGTAAAAACGGCAGCAGCCAAACCCGCATCCAAAAAGAAACCTGCGGCGAAGAAACCGGCCAAAACCAAAGCTTGACAGTTTCGGAACTAAGCCCACCACGGCTCAGAACTCAAGTAATAAACAGTCAATATGATGCCAGCCTTCGCTGGCATGACGGATAGGAGAAATATCCAAAAATGTCCGCCGCAAGGACTGCGCCTAGCCGCACGACAAAAGCATAGAGTGAGCCTTACGCCTCTAACGCTTTCACGACGTCTTCGCACATTTTCTTAGCATCGCCAAAAAGCATCATCGTATTGGGGCGGAAGAACAGCTCGTTCTCTACGCCCGCATAACCTGTTGCCATAGAGCGTTTGATAAACAGAACCGTCTTGGCCTTTTCGACGTCCAAGATCGGCATCCCATAAATGGCCGAGGTCGGGTCAGACTTAGCCGCCGGATTGGTGACATCGTTCGCGCCAATAACAAACGCCACATCGGTCATACCGAAATCGCGGTTAATCTCGTCCAGCTCCAACACTTCGTCATAAGGCACATTGGCTTCGGCCAGCAGCACGTTCATATGGCCAGGCATACGCCCCGCAACGGGATGGATGGCATAACGCACTTTCACGCCGTTGGCTTTCAACTGATCCGCCATCTCACGCAGCGCATGTTGCGCCTGCGCCACCGCCATACCGTAACCTGGAACGATGACGACGCTGGAAGCATTTTTCATGATAAAGGCCGCGTCCTCTGCCGACCCTGCCTTAACAGGACGATCCCCCGCGCCATGAGCGCCTGCGCCCACCGCAGCGGCATCGCTGCCGAAGCCGCCAAGGATCACGTTGAAGATAGAGCGGTTCATGCCTTTGCACATGATATAGGAAAGGATCGCGCCGGATGATCCGACAAGCGCGCCCGTGATAATCAGCAGTGGGTTTTCCAGCGTAAAGCCCGTGGCCGCCGCCGCCCATCCAGAATAAGAATTGAGCATCGAAATCACGACAGGCATATCCGCCCCGCCAATCGGCAGGATCAACAAAAAGCCCAGCAGCATCGTCACGCCAGCGATGCCCCAAAACACAGTGACCGATTGCCCCAGCACCAACGCAACAATCAAAAGAAGCGCCAGAACGCCAAGCCCTAAATTGACATGGTGCTGAAAGGGAAACACAAGCGGCTTGCCGCCGATGATGCCTTGCAACTTGGCAAACGCAATGATTGATCCGGTAAACGTGATCGCGCCAATCGCCACGCCAAGGCCAATTTCAATCAAGCTAGAAAGGTGAATGCGTGAACCTTCCATCATGCCAAAAGCCTCTGGCTGCATCATGGCCGCGCCAGCAACCAGCACCGCCGCAAGCCCCACCAGCGAATGGAACGCGGCAACCAGCTGGGGCAGCGCCGTCATCTTGATCTTTTTGGCAACCAGCGCGCCAATCGCGCCGCCGATCATAAGCGCCACAGCAATCAAGCCATAGGATGTCACTTGCGGCAAAAGCAAGGTCGTGACAATAGCAATCGCCATGCCGATCATGCCGAACTTATTGCCCTGCTGCGCCGTTTCCGGCGAAGACAACCCACGCAGCGCCAAAATAAACAAAACGCCCGATACCAAATAGGCCATTGCGATGAAAGACGTTGTCATGGCTTTACGACCCTTTTTTCTTATACATGTGAAGCATGCGCCCCGTGACGATAAACCCGCCAAAGATGTTAATGGACGCCAAAACAACAGCCGCCAACCCCATCCATGCCGAAGGCGTCAGCTCTGGCAGGCCAGCCGCCACAAGCGCCCCCACGATAATGACCGAGGACACGGCATTCGTCACCGCCATCAGCGGCGAATGCAGCGCTGGCGTCACGCGCCACACAACATAGTACCCGACAAAACATGCCAAAACGAACACCGTCAGTCCCGTGATAAAAAAGCCGTGGCCGCCACCTGCGTCATTCAGGGCAAGATTTTGGGCTTGCGCCATCAACGCGCTGGTGGCTTCTGCCAATTTCTGTTGCTCATCAGCCAAACGGCTTAAGCCGTCCAAGAGTGTTTGCTGTTCCATCGTTGCGTCCTCGTGAACAAAACTTACGGGTTGATTTTTGCAGGCGTCGTTTTCTTAGCAGGCTCAGACGGAACAACGATGTCCTCAGGAGTTGGATCTTCCGTTGGAATAACAATTTCCATCTTGTCTTGAGGCGCCGCAGGAGCAGAACCCGCTACGGGAGGCTGACCCTGTCCAGAAGGCTCAACGCCATTGTCCTGCGGTTGTGTGATGGTGAGCATACTGGGGGACACGCCGTTAATCTGAACCACAGGCCCTTTACGCAATATCGAAATCTCATGAGACATAGAATCATGGCGCTCTTTTAAAAGTTCAACTCTCAAAGACAGTAAATTCGTTTCATCGTGAATACGAACGATATAACCAGCAAAAACGATAAAGAGAATGGCGCAACAAATGACCGAGATAGCAAGGCTTGTGATCCACTGCGTAATGGCATGATTAGGCATCGAGGGCGATAATTCATCGTTCGTCATGGGGTAGCCTCCCTTAAAAAGTCAACGCGATCAGATGGATTGGAACTGGGAATGTACGATGCCGCCGCCGCGCGTCAGAGTCACCGTTTTAACGATCTCATCCTCCCCATTGATAGCCAAAGCGCCATCCGCCTTGGCCGACAACAGAGCCACATAGTTATACACGTTGCGCGCATACAACGCCGAAGAATCAACCGCGATGCGCGAAGGCATATTCTTATAGCCAACGATTTTAACGCCAGTGTAATCAACAACCGCGCCAGCCTCGCTCACCTCGCAATTACCGCCTTGCTCAACGGCCAGATCAACGATGACGCTGCCCGTTTTCATGGACGCCACCATCTCCTTAGACACCAGCTTAGGCGCAGCGCGCCCCGGAATAAGCGCCGTGCAAATCACGATGTCCTGTTTTTTGATCGTCTCGGCAATCAGGGCGGCTTGCTGGCGCTTGTAATCGTCGCTCATTTCCTTGGCATAGCCGCCAGAAGTTTCCGCCTGCTTTGTTTCCTCATTCTCAACCATCACGAACATCGCGCCAAGGCTTTGCACTTGCTCCTTAGCCACGGGGCGCACATCGGTGGCCGATACAATCGCGCCAAGGCGCTTGGCCGTCGCAATCGCTTGCAGGCCCGCCACGCCCGCGCCCATCACAAAGACACGCGCCGGAGGAACCGTTCCAGCCGCCGTCATCATCATGGGAAAAGCGCGGCCAAAGACGCTTGCGGCATCCAAAACGGCCTTATAGCCCACCAAATTGGATTGGCTGGAGAGGACATCCATGCTTTGCGCGCGCGTGATGCGCGGCATCAGCTCCATCGCCATCGCGGTAACGTTCTTGGCGGCATAGGTTTTAAGCTCTTCCCGCGCCGCATAAGGATTCAACATCGCGATAAGGGTAGAGCCATCGGGAAGCATACCGATTTCATCGAGACCCTCCCCCGCGCTGAGGGGGCGCTGGACTTTCAGGATAATATCAGCGCCCTGCAAGGCCGCTTGCGCCGAAGACGCAACGACTGCACCCGCTGCCGCATAGGCCTCATCCAGATAAGAGGCTTCAACGCCACAGCCCGATTCGATCACAACATCATAGCCCAGCGCCTTAAACCTTTTGACGGTATCAGGCGTCGCGGCAACGCGCATTTCAAGAGGGCGGCGTTCTTTAAGGACAGCAATTTTCATGACAACCACGGATGAAGACGGGACAGAATCAGGAGTCTATCCTTAACTTGCCCTATTTCCAAGCGACTGTGAAGGGGAAACAGGGCGATTCAAAGTAAGCCACAAACCAAGCAAATGGCGCGATTTTTGTCGT
>DYNT01000207.1 GCA_020720905.1 Micavibrio aeruginosavorus | reverse complement strand
ATTGTTTGGCCCATTCAATCGCGTCTTTCCCTATGGCCTTCGTGCCCCCAGAAACCACAAGCTCGAATCCGGACGGCATAGCCACATTTCGACGAGCGTCAACGGCAACCGTGATACAGGATGATCCGAACTTAGTGGCGGCTTCTTGTATTAGCGATGGATTTTTGACTGCGGCGCTGTTCATGGAAACCTAGTTCGCGCCTGACTCAAGGACAAGCTCTATGTCTTCAAGGCTCGCAATGCCGCCACCAACAGTGAGTGGTATCTGAATCACCGACGAGACATTTTTGACCCATTCGAGCCGGGTCTTACGGTTTTCCAGAGTGGCTGCGATATCGAGCATGGCCAGCTCATCAGCGCCCTCTTTCTGGTAAAGAACGGCGCTTTCGACCGGATCACCGGCGTCCTTTATCTCAACAAAGTGAATCCCCTTGACCACACGTCCGTTTTTCATGTCAAGGCATGGCATAATTTTTATCTTTTCCACAATTTCTCCTATTATTACAAATGGTTTACTAGATGTGTCGTTTTGCGCCAAAATCAGCTTACTGTATCCACATCTTTTTTGTTAGCTGTTTTCTTGAGTGAAGATTCTGTCACACTCTGGCCCGCAACGCGACCAAGGAATTCTGGCAGCTCCAATCCAGCTATACTGGCCAGTTCATGCATTGGGGGCAGGACTCCCATGAAACGCTTCCCAAGATCTGCCAGCCCGCCTTCGCCCCCACCATCCCAAACGATCACTTTTTCAATCGGCAGGTTTTTAATTGCCTCAGCCTGGATCTGCGTTAACTCTGTGAGCTTTTCTATGAGAAGCAGGGCAGCGGTTAATTGCGTATCAGAGTTGCATGCCTCAACCAGGGCCTTATAACCTTGAGCTTTTGAATCAAGTTGAGATCTCACTCCCTGCGCCTCAGCCTGCATACGGGCCAAAACGCCCTCTGCTTCGCCCTTTGCTATCAACACGCTTTTCTGGCGTGACGCCTCAGCTTCCAGGATTGCCTTCTGCTTTTCAGCTTCAGCGAAAACAACTACTTCGGCATTTAGTCGAGCCTGTTCCCGCAGTGATCTAGCGTCCTCAGCCTGCCTCTGGGCGTCCTGCTCGGCAACCCGGATCGATCCATCCGCCTGAACCAATGCGACTTGGCCTTTGGCTCTGGCTTCCTCTTCCGCAACCTTCCGGGTAGCCTGAGAATTCGCCACGGAAGCGCTGGCCTGAGCTTCAATACCAACAGCTTCCGCTTCAAGCAGGGAAACTTTTTGCCTACGGTCCCGGGAAGCTTCCGCTTCACCAACGGAAGCTTCGGCGTCAGCAGCGGCAAGAGCCTTTCGGCGATCCCTTTCAGCTTCAGCCTCCCCAACAGCCGCAGCCGCATTTGCCGCAGCTACAGCTCTTTTTTGGTCACGTTGTCTCTCCGCCACACCAATTGTGCCGTTTTTTTCCTGCTCCGCAACATCCACAAGCGCCTGATTTACCGCTTCTGCGGCGGCCTTGCGTCCCAGCGCCTTTATATATCCACTGTCGTCTTCTATATCCTTGATATTAACGTTGATTACGGTGAGCCC
>DYNT01000053.1 GCA_020720905.1 Micavibrio aeruginosavorus | reverse complement strand
GAAACAGGTCTCCGCGGCCAAAAAGTTTTCGGGTTTTCAAGTTGACGTAGTATAACGCATTATTTCCAATATACCACTTCCACTTCAAGAGTTGGGCTTCTGGAACAGAAAAAAACCAACTCTTGAAGTGAAAGAGGTCTAGGCGCATCTTAGGAAGTTTTTAGCAAGTTATCCCCTACAATCAGCCAAACGCTCTACCCTCCCTTCATGTTAAGATTTGGTTTTATGAAAAAGAAAAAAATAAGAAAATGGGATCCCCGCCCCCCTCTCTTCGCCCGCCGCAAGGGCGGCGGGACGAGGGCGCGGGGATGACGCTAAAGGTCAATGACTCCACAAAAACCTCGTCATGCCAGCGAAGGCTGGCATTCCATTTGTTTATTTTTTCTGTCTGCAAGAAACCAACTTTTGAACTGTTCTGAGTCTATTAGAAAAACGGCCTCCTCCTGTGTTGACCCTTAAAAAAAGACGCCTTCTTCATCACTTCTGGTGCGCTGTTTGGCCAACGCGCGCCATCACCTTCTGGGCAGCCTTGGGGGGCGTTTTCTTTCTTATGATTCCTTCTGTTTTGGCCAATAATGCCAAAGCCCTCTCTTCCTCTATGCCAAGCGTTCTTCCACAAGAAACAGTGCCGCCTCTTTTAATCACGCACACGCCTGATCTTATTTTTGGCCTTCTTATCGGCGTGATGCTAACGGCCTCGCTATATTTGTTTTTCATTTGGGTTGCCATCCGCGATCGCAGCCAGATTTTTCTAATGCTGCTTCTGCTCTGTCTTGGCATTAATATGGCTAGCACGAACGATTCTATGATTCAGCTTATTGGAATCTACAGCGCCAATATGGTCGGCCTACTGCAAAACAATAGTTTGATCCTAGCTTTTTTCTTCAGTCTTCTTTTCACTTATGCCTTCTTAGAAGTTGATACGAACGCGCCCTTTATGAGGACGCCGACGATTGTTTTTGCGCTCACCCAAATTCTTATGCTGGGTCTTGCCTCGCTGAATAACGACATACGTTTTATTCTCCCCAATTTAGGGGCTCTGTCTCTTTCTTTAGCGTTGGCTATAGGCCTTATCGCGCTGCGCATGGGGGTTAATGGCGCTTTAAGCCACCTGACGGCCTTTACTTCTTTTCTGATCGGTTCCATGGCTCTGCCTTTGTATGATTTGGGGATCATCAGCACCTTTGATAGCGCTAAAAACTTTATGTATAGCGGCTATGCTATTGCCGCTTTAATGTTTGCCATCGTTATCGCAGGACAATTTGCCACACGTCAGGAAGAAAAAGAAAAGGCGCTTGAAGTCAGCAATGAGCGCTTCTCTTTAGCGGCGCGAGGCTCTAACGAAGGCCTTTTCGATTGGGATCGAACGACAAACACCTTCTATATCTCGGAACAATTCAGGCGGATCACCAACCTGCCCCGCCCGCTTAATCCCAAAAGTTTCAAAGAATGGCTCAGCCTTGTCTATGCGCCGGATCGCCTCCTTATTATAAAGGCCTTGCGTAAATTAAAATACGCGGCGGGAACCTCAACGGTCAGCTTTGAATATCGTCTGCGTCATAGCGACACGACGTTGTCATGGATTCACACCAAAATGGTGGCCGTTAAACCGACAAACTTGCTTCATATTCAGCGCTTGGTGGGTTCTATCGGCGACGTGACGCAGCGTAAAAAAAGCGAGTCAGCCCTTCGCGCCAGCGAGGTTCGTTTTCGCAGCATTACCGAAGCTCACCCCGTTCCCGTCCTGATCACCAAATTGCAGGACAACAGCATTCTTTATGCCAGTCCGGGGGCTGAAAATCTTTTGGGCATGCCTCACGCCACTTTAGTCAGCCACACCATGGATCGTTTTTTAGTGCGCGCTTTGGAAAGAAAGGAAATCCACAACGCCATCACAGCGGGGCAAGAAGTCAACATGAAAGAAGTCATGTTGACACGAGGCGATGGCGATCCCCTGCCCGCTGCGCTTTCAGCACGACGCATCAACTATCAAAATGAAGCAGCGATGGTCATCGGTCTTTATGATCTGACAGAACGCAAGAAGGCGGAAGTCAAAATCGCCATGCAGCAAGAAGCGTTGCAACAAAGCGAAAAGATGGCGGCGCTGGGTGGTCTTTTGGCAGGCGTTGCGCATGAGCTGAACAATCCTTTGTCCGTTGTCATGGGACAAACGACCCTTTTGATGGAAAACCAAAAAGAAGAAAAAACGAAAACACGCGCCGAAAAAATCTTTAAGGCGGCGGATCGTTGCTCACGCATCGTGAAAAGCTTCCTTTCCTTGGCGCGGCGCAAAGCGCCAGAACATAAAAACGTCGCCCTCAACGACATTATTCACACCTCGCTGGAACTTCTCACCTATCAATTTCGTAATGAGAATGTGACGTTGACGTTAGCGCTAGAGGACAGCCTCCCCTCAATCGTCGGCGACGATGATCAACTCATACAAGTCTTCACCAATCTTGCGCTCAACGCCGCACAAGCCATGCGCCATGTCGAAGGCGCACGCAACCTGACTATTCGCTCGGCCCTGCGCGAGGGAAACACCATTGTCCTTTCTTTTATCGATACAGGCCCAGGCGTTCCGCCAGAGCTTCAAAAACGCATTTTTGAGCCTTTCTTTACAACCAAAGGCAGCACGGGCGGCACGGGCGTTGGGCTTGCCTTGTGTCAAAGCATTATCGAAAATCATGGCGGCGTCATGAGGCTTGAGGACACGGCAGGCGGCGGCGCAACCTTTGTGATCGAGCTGCCCGTCGCCTCTGTCGAGAGTTTGTCTGACGTCGTCGCTTTAGCAAGCGAGGGATCAACCCTCGGCGCACTTCGCCTTCTTCTTGTCGATGATGAAGTTGAACTGGCTCAAACCTTGGCGGATTTGTTGGAGCCACAAGGCCATGAGATTGATTTGGCGGTCAATGGCGCGATTGCCCTTGATAAACTCAGGAAAAAGACCTTTGATGTCATTATCAGCGATTTGCGGATGCCCGTGATGGATGGCCCCACCATGTATGCTGAGCTTAAGAAGAACCTTCCACAATACTTAAACAAAATCATCTATGTAACGGGGGATACGCTTTCACCGCACGTCAACGCTTTCCTCAGCGAAACGCCCGTTCCCGTCATTGAAAAGCCCTATCACCTTGCTGATGTGCAAAAGGCTCTTTCTAAACTGTTGAAGGAAAACGAAAGCCAGAGCACACTAGGCTCAAGCGAATCACCCCTCCCCGTTCCACCACCTGAAACAGCAGGCTGATTAAAGGAAGACACTATGCGCTTATTAATCGTCGATGACGAAGAAGATATCTGCGAAACAATCGCCGAGATTGCCGAATCCCGTGGCTTTGAAGTCGCCACAACCAGCTCTCCCGCCAGTGTCGCGGATAAACTGGATGAGTTTAAGCCTGACGTGATCATGCTGGATTTGATGATGCCGGGAACAGATGGCGTTGAGCTTTTGCGCGTTCTTGTTGACCGTGTGAAGAACGCGAAAATCTGTTTAATGAGTGGCAGCGACACGCGCGTTTTAAACAGCGCCCGCCGCCTTGGCAGCGCGCACGGCCTTGATGTCATTGCAGCGTTGGAAAAGCCCATCGAAATTGAATCGCTCCGCACCACGCTGGATCAATTAGCCGCAGGCAATAACAAGGGCGTTATTGGGGCTGACATCGCACAGGCCTTGGCGCTGGGGCAGTTGATTTTATATTACCAACCTGTCATTGAGCTGGCCACGCGCCGCGTTAAAGGGGCGGAGGCTCTTATCCGCTGGGCGCACCCCACGCGTGGCATTCTGCCCCCATCTGAGTTTCTGGATGAAATCGTCAAAGAGGGGCTTATGCCCCCCATGACCGAACACGTTTTGACAACCGCCATTCATCAAGTTGCCAAGTGGCATCATGCCGGAGAAGACCTGACCGTCTCGGTCAACGTCACGGCATCATCGCTTTTGGAGTTAAGCCTTCCTGACCGCATTGCTGAAATGTGCGCGCAACATCAAATCCCACCAGAAAAGCTTGTTCTGGAAGTCACGGAAACGGAAGCCATGCGCGATGTCACGCGCACCATGGACGTTCTGTTGCGCATGCGCATTCGCAACATCGGTGTCTCCATTGATGATTTTGGCACAGGGCATTCTTCGCTGCGCGAGTTGCAACGCATGCCGTTTAGCGAAATGAAAATCGACAAGAGCTATGTCATGGACATGGTCAACAACCGCGACTGCACCGTGATCGTCAATTCGGTCATCGATTTGGGTCACAATCTTGGCCTTAAAGTGATCGCCGAGGGGGTTGAGGACGTTCGGACATGGCGCATGCTGGCCGAGCGCAATTGCGATTTTGCCCAAGGCTTTTATATGGCCAAACCCATGCCTCCTGAAGAGTTCAACCGCTGGCTTACCAGCTGGCGCGAAACCAGCGTCAGTTAAGCTAAACGCCCGCCATCTGCGCTTCGATTTGCTCACACAGATAGTGATACAGGCAAACATGGACTTGCTGAATCATGGGCGTGAAGGTTGATGGCGCGTCCAGCAGCGTATCACACAACGGCGCAAGCGTGCCGCCGCCGCAACCCGTCAGACCGATGACGGCAAGCCCCATCGCTTTCGCCTTTTGCGCGGCTTGCATCACGTTCTTTGACTTGCCGCTGGTGCTAATAGCGATAAGAACGCCACCGCCTTGGCCATAGGCCTCCACCTGCCGCGCGAAAACGGAATCATAATTATAATCGTTCGCCCACGCGGTGATCATCGCCGGATTAGAGGACAAGCAGATGCAATTCAGCCCCTTGCGCTCTTTCAAAAACCGCGCCACAAGCTCCCCCGCGATATGCATGGCATCCGAAGCGCTGCCGCCATTGCCGCACACAAGAAGAGGCTTGCCCGCTTTTAAAGCGTCAACGCAAAGACAGGCGGCCTTCTCAAGCGCTTCTTCCATAGGCTGCGTCGCAGCAGCTTGCACAGCTTTAACGGACTCGGCCAAATACTCTTTTAAATTCTGATAAGCCATAAAATCTCCTGATCCTTGCACAAGGAATGCTTTCTTGTCGCGCTTTTCTGTCACTTTAGTTTATCGCCGACGGCAAGCCCCATACGATCCGCCTCGCCGCCCTTGAGCTCCAACACGGCAAGAACAAAACCATCAGACCGGATAGGCGTTTCATTATGCGGTTGCGTGTTTTTCACAATTTTGATGATGGTGTTATCAGGGCCAATAAAAAGCATATCCAGCGGGATAAGGGTATTCTTCATCCAAAAGGAAACGCGCTGCGGCTGGATATACGTGAACAGCATTCCTTCGCCTTCATTGACATGATCGCGGAACATCAACCCTTGCGCTTGCTGCTCACGCGTTGCGGCGATTTCGGCCTTGATCGTAAAGGTCTTGCCATCCGCACGGATCAAAGAAACATCCTGCGAAGAAAAGACTTCTTTCAACTCAGCACTCAATATCTTCTGGGCACGCTCATCTTGCATGCTCGTTAAAAGAGAACTTCCGCCTTGCCAAAGAAAGGCCAACGCCAACGCGATAAGGACAATCCCCGTTACAACCGACATCGTCTTGGGGGTGCGGACATTTCCTTGGCAGCAGCAACAGCGCGGGGCTTCTGTTGTTGTCTTTGTTCCTAAAGAAGGATCGTTGGATTGATGGGGCATCATGTCACCTGTCAAAAGGATCAAGAAAACGTCCGTTAGCTCGCCTGATCGACAATCTCGGCAGGCGCTTCAAGAACGCTGGCACCATGAACGCCCAGTAACTTTAACTTGCGATGCAAGGCGGAACGCTCCATGCCAATAAAATTCGCGGTGCGCGAGATATTCCCGCCAAAGCGCGTGACCTGCGCCAACAGATACTCGCGCTCAAACATCTCTCGCGCATCACGCAACGGCAGAGTCATAATCTCCCCGCCCTTTTCCCATTTTAAAACATTGGGAGTCGCCGCCGTAACGTCTGGGGGAAGCTGGTCAGCGCGAATAAGGTCCTCAGCCTCGCCTGGCGCCATGATAAGCAGCCACTCCATCGCGTTGCGAAGCTGGCGCACGTTACCGGGCCAAGCATAAGCTTGCAAAGCGGCCTGCGCGTCTTCGCCCAGTGTGCGCGGCGCAAGGCCAGAAACCTCGGCAGCGCGGGTCAGAAAATGCTGCGACAGCATGGGAATATCTTCACGCCGATCCGAAAGAGGTGGGATGACAATCGGCACAACGCTTAAACGATAATACAAATCCTGCCTGATTTTTCCGGCCTGCATCTGCGTTTGCAAATCCTGATTGCTGGACGCCACAACGCGCACATCAACCTCAACACGCGTCGTGCCCCCCACACGGGAAAAGACTTGCTCTTGCAAAACGCGTACAATCTTGCCCTGCGTCTCAAGAGGCATATCCCCGACTTCATCCAGATAAAGCGTGCCGCCATGGGCTTGTTCAAACAAACCAACCTTGCGGTTCTGCCCTGTCGCATCGCCTTCTGTACCGAACAACTCAATCTCGATTTGATCGGGACGCAAAACGGCACAATTGATAACAACGAAAGTGCCAGCGGCGCGGCGCGAGCGTTCATGAAGGGCGCGAGCAACAACCTCTTTGCCAGATCCCGAAGATCCGATAATCATCACACGGCTGCCCGTGGGCGCGACGCGATCAATGATTTGCCTCACCTGCGCCATGGCGCTGGATTTGCCGATCAGCTCAATATCCGATCCGGCGCGCACTTTCAAAACCTGATTTTCACGCTTCAGGCGGGCATGTTCCAGAGCGTGACGCACCTGTAAAACCAAGCGATCCGCCTTAAAGGGTTTTTCGATAAAATCATACGCGCCGCGCTTGATGGCCGAGACAGCCGTTTCAATGTTGCCATGACCGCTGATCATAATCACAGGCACATCAGGATGATCGCGCACAACACGATCCAAAAGCTGAAGGCCATCCATGCCACTGCCCTGAAGCCAAATATCAAGAATCACAAGATTGGGACGACGCGCCGCAATTTCCCCCAACGCTTTTTCGGCGCTTGTCGCCTTACGGGTCTTAAGCCCCTCATCGTTTAAGATACCCTCGATCAAAAGGCCGATGTCGGCTTCGTCATCGACAATCAGAATATCATTCGTCAAGTTCTTGTCTTTGGTCGTAGAGCTCATGGCCCGCCTTTTTTCTTCGATGAATGAATTAGAATCAGTTTCTCACCAAATGCTAACAGATTTCTTTCCTCAATCAAATTTCATGGCCTTGTTCATCGGCTTCTTATTTTTAACCCTATTATTCCTCTTTCACCAAGCAGAAAACGGGTGATAGGATCAACAAGGATTCACGCCCTCTCTTGCCAACAGGATATTTGCCCATGCCGCACCCCAAAGCCGCCCGCCTTCAAGCCCTGCCCCCTTATTTATTTAAGGAAATTGATCGCCTTAAAGCCGAAGTGGCTGCCAAGGGCGTTGACGTGATTAACCTTGGCGTTGGCGATCCCGATCAACCAACGCCTGCCTTTATTGTCAAGGCTCTGCAAAAAGCCGCCGAGAACCCCGAACATCACCAATATCCTTCTTATTCCGGCATGGGAGCCTTCCGCACAAGCGCGGCGGCGTGGTGCCAGCGACGCTTTGGCCTTGAGCTTAACCCTGCCACAGAAGTCGTCACGCTTATCGGCTCTAAAGAAGGGATTGCACATTTCCCCCTCGCCTTCCTCAACGCTGGCGATGTGGCGCTCATCCCAACGCCTGGCTATCCCGTCTATCATTCCGGCACGTTGTTTGCGGGCGGCGTCTCGCACTTTATGCCGCTTGTCGCCGCAAATAACTATCTGCCCGATTTGAACGCGATCCCTGAGGACGTGGCGCAAAAAGCAAAAATGATGTTCCTGAACTATCCCAACAATCCGACGGGCGCGACCGCCGATGCAGCGTTTTTCGAGAAGGTCGTGGCGTTCGCCAAGCATCACGACATCATCGTCGCGCACGATGCAGCGTACAGCGAGATGGGCTATGACGGCTATCGCCCGATCAGCTTCCTTGAAATCGCAGGCGCGCGCGATGTGGGGGTGGAGTTTCACTCGCTGTCCAAGACCTTTAACATGACGGGCTGGCGTCTTGGCTTTGCCATCGGCAATGCCGAGATTTTGGACGGCCTTGGCCAAGTGAAAGCCAACATCGATTCCGGCGCGTTCAATGCTGTGCAAGAGGCTGGGATCGCCGCGCTGGAGAGCGATCAAAGCAGCATCGCCGCCATGCAGGCGATCTATACCGAGCGCCGCGACGTTCTGGTGGCGGGTCTGCAAGCGCTAGGCCTTAAGGTTGAGCCTCCTCGCGCAACGTTCTACGTCTGGTGCGCCGCGCCGCAAGGCATGACCTCGACACAATTCACCGCGCTCTTGCTGCAAGAGGCAGGCATCGTCACCACACCGGGAAGCGGTTTTGGCGAACCGGGCGAAGGCTATGTCCGTTTTGCCCTCACCGTTTCCAAAGAACGCATGGCGCAGGCGGTTGAGCGCATGACAAAACTGACGTTCTAAAAAACAGGGCACAGACGCTTGATCGGTCAACTTTGCGAAAATTAGCTCCCGCAAAAAG
>DYNT01000206.1 GCA_020720905.1 Micavibrio aeruginosavorus | reverse complement strand
GTTGGCATGAACCGACGGGCAAAGCCCATGGACGGCTTGAAGGGCGCACGATCTACGTTTTGCCTGTTGAAGCGATGGGGCTCTGTCGCAACGACTGGCCTAGCGTCGCCCTGCAAAGATATAGGGAAGATGGACAGAGTCCCCCAAGACGCTTATTCTAGCCGACTTTCATGTTTTTTTGCTTCCGCAAAAAGATGATTCAGAAAAGTGTTTATTTTCAAAGAGATACATGGGGTCATCGATTTCGCCAGAATCGTTATAGATCAACGACATAGTTGGTTAAAGCTCTCAAACAGACTCGAAAAGCGTCTCTTGGTAGGCATGAATCGCACCACAGAGGCCTTTTTTGATCAGATTCGTTGATTCTAAAGGGATTTTTGTTCAATCAAACAAATCCGCA
Organism: Micavibrio aeruginosavorus; assembly: GCA_020720905.1. GTDB lineage: Bacteria > Pseudomonadota > Alphaproteobacteria > UBA9219 > UBA9219 > UBA8914. The sequence continues at coordinate 1,167 of DYNT01000206.1, read as the reverse complement.
TGCGAGCCCATGCGGACAACGGATTGCCAACATAAAGCCCTGCTATACGCCAAGGTTCTTGTAAAACGCTTCCGTATCTTTGGCTGTTTTCCCGCCGCCTTTGTCAAGCTCTCGAAGCGCGGCAGTCGTTTCTTTATTCGGGATTCGCAAGGAAAAGGGAATACCACGATGCAAGGCGACTTGTCTGTAAAACAGACGAACAGCTTCGCTGGGCGCAAGACCCAGTTTGGAAAAAACCTTCTCCGCTGCGCGCTTCGTCGCTTCATCAAGGCGAATATTGATCTGTTTGCTGTTCATGATAAGCCTCTTTTCGGTTTCACCTCTTAATGTATATCAATTTCTATACAATTGCAAGACCCTTTACCGGACAAGCCCCTCTCGGCTATCTTGCCGCATGGCCAAATCATCTTCTCATTTTGTTTGTCAGACCTGCGGTGCGTCGTTCCCCAAATGGGGCGGCAAGTGCGAGGCGTGCGGCGCATGGAACAGCCTTGTTGAAGAGGCCGTAGCCGATGGCCCCCCCAAAGGTCTCCACGATGGATCAAAGGGCAAACATAAGGGACGCGCCATTACCTTTGTGCCGCTGAAGGGCGAGCGTCGCGCCCTTCCCCGCTATCTTTCGCATATTGGCGAGTTTGACCGCGTGGTTGGCGGCGGGCTTGTGCCCGGTTCGGCAACGCTGGTCGGCGGCGATCCGGGCATCGGCAAGTCAACGCTGCTTTTGCAAGTCGTGTGCAAGCTCGCGCAAAAAGCGCGTGTGGCCTATATCTCTGGAGAAGAGGCCATCGATCAAGTGCGCCTTCGCGCCGAGCGTCTTGGCGTGGCAGATGTTGCCTGTGACTTGGCCAGCGCGACGGCGGTGCGCGATATTGCGGCCTCCATGGATCATGTTGACGCGCCGCAAATCCTGATTATCGATTCCATCCAAACCATGTATGTCGATACGATTGACAGCGCCCCTGGAACCGTGGCGCAGGTGAGGACGTCGGCGCAAGAGCTGATCCGCGTCGCCAAAAAGCGCGACATCGCCGTCATTTTGGTGGGGCATGTCACCAAAGAAGGCACCATCGCTGGCCCCCGCGTTTTAGAGCATATGGTCGATACCGTCCTGTACCTAGAAGGCGAACGCGGCCACCAATTCCGCATTCTTCGCGCCGTCAAAAACCG
>DYNT01000205.1 GCA_020720905.1 Micavibrio aeruginosavorus | reverse complement strand
TTTGGTTCCGCTGACAGTGCCGAGGGTGGCATCGGCCTTATCAATAACGAAGCCTAGATCCTGAAGCGTGGCGATGATGGTGCGCAGGGTCTTTGCCTTATCGGTTGTATCGAAGGCTCGGCTTTGCATACTCCGCAGAGCCACTTGGCTTTCGGATGTGGCCAAAGCTTGATCGCGGCTGTTCGTTTGGCAGGCCGTCAGAAGAAAAAGAACCATGAACGAGATGGCAACGGGTTGGATTGCTTTGAAGGACATGGGCTTTCCTTTGTTGTGACGTTAGATTTCTTGAGCCGTTAGAAAAACAGATTGTGATAGTTTTTCAAAAAACTCTTGATACAGTTTGGGATCGTCCAATGGTTCGGTTGTCGAGACTTGTCCCTGATTGTTCCAAACCACGCGCTGGAAGGTCACGCGCGCGGCAGTTTCCTTGTCGGTGACGGGGCGGGTGATCAGGCTGACGCGGATTTTCTGCTTCTCGTCATAGATGACGGGCGTGCCGATCATGACCCTCAAGAAGATGACGGCGGCAACTTGCCCAGCCTCGGTGGCGTCCCGATCTTTCGAGCCGACGACCACGCCAAGGCCTGTTTCGCTTTCTTCAAGATTAAAGCCCAGATCCTGCAGAACTTGCGCCCCCGCACTTAGGAGCTTCTTTTCATCTTTGGTTTCAAAGCGCCGCGTCTGTGTTTGACGTTGCTGGAGGCTTTCTTGTGTTAGCTCCAGCGCCTCCTTGGGAACCGTCTGGGCACAGGCGGACAAGGACAATAGGGCGGCAAGGCATAGGGCAAGTTTGCGCATGACGGCTCCCCTTAAAAGCTGGAGGAGCGATAGGCGTAATCACGCACTTTGCCCGCTTCATCGAATTTCACGATAATGGTGAGCGTCCGCTGGGTCGTGCTGGCTGCGCCCGAACCGCTGCTCATGCCGCCGCCAAGCAGTCCAGCGCCGCCGCCAAAGATCAGGCCAAGCCCGCCAGAGGATGTGGAATAGACCTTTTCGGTTGAAATCTTGTCGTAAACCCAGCTTTCCCGCCGATTTTCATCGGTGGTGACCATATTGGGCGATCCCAAAACCCCGACCACATCAGCCGAGGACATGCCTTTGCGGATCTCGCGCTGCGCGGCTGCAACGGTCAGGCGATCCTTATCTTGGTTCGAAACATCGGCGCGATGGTCTTGGGCGGTAACGCATGATGTTAAAAGAATCATTGAAACGAATGTTATTGTCTTTTTCATTCTGTTTCTCCGTTTGTTTGATGGTATCAGGGCAAGTGATCAAAAATCATAGTAATAAGTCGTAACTATGTCTAGATAATAAAACAAGAATACTCAAAATAGTTCAAGAGTTGGTGCGTGGAAAAGAAACTAAATGAGATGCCAGCCTTCGCTGGCATGACGGTATGGGGTAAAACAAAATAAAGAACCTGTCATGCCCGCGTAGGCGGGCATCCCATTTTCTTGTTTCTTGAATGGGGCAGCTAATAGGTTTGTTGGTGCAATGTTTGATGAGCATCAAATTGGGAAGGGCGGAAATGAAGCGTAAGGCTCTCTTTTTGGATCGGGACGGCGTGAT
>DYNT01000052.1 GCA_020720905.1 Micavibrio aeruginosavorus | reverse complement strand
AGAAGACGCCTGTTGCTCCAGCGCCTGTTCCTCCGGTGGCGGCGGCAGCGCCTCCTGCCGCGCCTCCTGCCGCGCCGCCCCCAACGTCAGAGCCTGTTGTTTTGGCTGAGCCTGTCGCCTCAGCGCCGTTGGCCGATGTTGATCCTGAAACGGCTGGCTTGCTTTCTTCGGACAATGGGGGTCTTGGCGCGTCGTTGTGGAGTCATACGGCAAGGCCTGTTGTTGATCTTTTGCTGCCAGTCGTAAGCTTGCCAACAGATTCAGCGGCGCTAAACGATTTAGCGCGGCGTTTGTTTTTAAGCACAGCGGCAGCGCCCTTGCCAGCGGCGCAGGGGCAAAAACCTGCGCGCAATCTTATCGCGCAGCGGATCGAGGGCTTGATGGCGTTGGGTGCGGTGGGGGATGCGTGGGCTCTTGCGTCTTTAGCTGAAGCGAAATGGGTGGATGCCGTGACGCTTCGCCAATTGACGGAGGCTGCTATTATCGGTCAACACAGCGAAGACGTGTGTAAGAAAATACCGACCATGATGGAAGCCCATGGCAAAACAGAAGAATCCAAAGACGAATGGCAGAAGGCTCTCTTGATTTGCCAGCTTCGCGCCAAGGATGATAAGGCCGTGCAATTGGGCTTGGACCTTATGCGCGAACAGCAGGTCAAGGATGATATTTTCCTGTCGCTTATGAACCGCAATGTGATGGGGGGAAGCAAGCAGCTTCCGCGCCAACTGACGCCGCTTCGTCCCACGGTGCTGGCAGCCTTGCGGCAGATAGAGATTCCCTTGCCGCCAGAACTTTACGCGCATCCCGATGCCGCGTTGATCCCAGAACTTCTTGTGACCAAAGCGGTGGATGATAAAGCGCGTCTTGCCTTGGCCGAAAGGGCGGCAGCGAAAGGCATTATTGACGCGCGTGCGTTGGCGCAGACGTATCAAAGCGTGACCCTAACGCCTGAAGAAGTGGCCACCATCAACGGCAGCCTTGAAAAAGGGCCGCGTGCGCGTGCTATTCTTTATCAGGCGATGAAAAACGAACAAGCCGCAACCAAGAAGATAGCGCTTGTTCAAAAATATCTGGAGGACATCGATCCCGCCGCCTTGTGTGGAAGCCAAAGCGCCTTGTTGGCTGAAATTGTGGGCACGATTCCCGTGACGGCAGAAGCGCAGTCTTTTGCGCACGAGTCTGCGCGGCTTTTTGTTCTGGCGGGAAAACCGGATCAGGCGATGGCTTGGTTGGCGTTGGTGCAAGGCGGCGCGGCGGGGGCGCCTGCAGCGACGCAAGGCCTTGCCGTATCGTGGCCGCTTTTTGTCACCGCAGGGCTTGTGCCGGATGGCCAGTATGCCGCAGGCCTGCGCGGATGGCTTGATGCTCGCCTTAGCGACGCTGAGGATGGCAACCGCCTTCATGTGCAGCGCGAGAAGGCGGGGCAAACCTTGCTGGTTCTTGCGGCGCTTGGCTATGCCGTGCCGGAAGAGGCGTGGCAGCGCGTGATGGTCATTACGCCGCCGACCAAGCAGATGATGCCTTCGCCCCTTCTTCTTGATCGCTTAAGACAGGCGGCCTCAGCAAGCCGGAAAGGTGAGGCCGTTTTGCTTGGCCTGATCCTGACGGGGGGCAACGCGGGCGATGTGTCGCTTGGGGTTAAGGTTGAAATTATCCGCGCCTTGCGCCTTTTGGGGCTGACGGCAGAGGCGCAGGCTTTGGCGCGTGAAGTGATCATGGCGTTGCCTGATTAAAGGGCGCTGCGGATGGCTTCCCCCTGCCTTTTGATAGAGCCTTTCTTGGACATGATGTTGGCCGAGCGCGGCGCTTCCGCCAACACCCGCGCAGCCTATGCCAGCGATTTGGCCTTTGCGGCAACTTTCATGATGGCCAAGCGCAAGGTTAATTTAGAGCGAGCGAATGAAGACGATATCCGCGCCTATATCGCGCATGAACTTCGCGCCGCCGCGCCGCGCACACAAAGCCGTCGGCTCTCGGCTCTTCGCCAGTTTTTCCGTTTTTTGGCTTCTGAAAAAATGCGCGATGATGATCCTACGCGCCATATCGATGCGCCTCGCTTGGGGCGCGCGTTGCCCAAGTATCTTAGTGAGAAAGAAGTGTTGGCGTTAATCAAGGTGGTGAACAAGATGAGCGGGCGCGAGGGCTTGCGTCTTCGCGCGATGCTTGAGCTTCTCTATGCGTCGGGCTTGCGTGTGAGCGAGCTGGTCAGTCTGCCTCTTGGCGCTGTTCTGTTTGATCACGGCGTTGTGCACGTGCGCGGCAAGGGGGGCAAGGAGCGCGTCGTGCCGCTGGGTGATCCAGCGGTGGATGCGGTCAGGGCGTGGATCGATTGCCGCGCCAGTTTTCAAAAAGAGCGCGGCGTGAAATCCGCCTTTCTTTTTCCTTCGGTGCAGTCCAAGACGGGCTATCTGACGCGCCAGCGCTTTTTTCAAAAACTAAAGCAGATCGGCTTAGAGGCAGGCCTTGCGCCGGAAAGGCTTAGCCCCCATGTTTTGCGCCATGCTTTTGCGACGCATTTGATCGACCATGGCGCGGATTTGCGGAGCGTGCAAACCATGCTGGGCCATGCCGATATTGCGACAACGCAAATCTATACGCATGTCGCGACCGAACGCCTTGCTCAAACGGTGGCCGAACATCACCCCTTGGCTAATTCAACCACGAAAAAAAAACGGCCTTGAAAGAAAACGAAAAAAGGATAAGAGTATCCTTCTCTTCGTTTTTCCTCTTTTGCTAAGGAGTTTTCCTATGAAACAGTCAGTGTCGTTTTATCTCGCTCTGCTTGCTTTGTCTTTCACCATAACGGTAGGCGCACAGGCGCAAAACGCGGCTGCGCCTGCTGCGGCCAATAATGCGCTCAGACAAGAAATGCAAACGCTTAAAGAATCAATGAAGGGTGATGCGGAAATAATGAAGGCCGCGCAAGGTGAAATTAAGGCGATCAAGGAAAAGGTGAAGCCAAGCGCTGAACGTCTTAAAGCCAATCGCGAGAAGATGAAAGCCATGCGGGAAAAAGCGAAAGAAGCGCATCAAGCTAATCGCGAACAACACAGGGCTAAGATTCAGGAAAAGTTGCAGAAAAAAACTGGTGCGGCCTCTGCGTCTGCACCTTAATGGTCTTTTGTCTCGATGCGCGGCTTTTTCGAAAGCCGCGCCTTTCCTGCGCTATAGTCCGTCCGCTTGAAACCCCGAAAAATTTTTCTCCGCCAAGACGCATAAACCAAAGGAAACACAACAGACGCGGCCAAAAAGTTTTCGGGTTTTCAAGTTGACGTAGTATAATTGCGCTGATGACCCATAGCGCGATAATTATAGCTGTTTTTTTTCTTGCGTATGGGGTAAATGGTTAAGACCTCTCTTAATCGTGTTCTCTGCCATGTCGCGAGCCCCTTTTGTTATTGTTTGTTGTGTTGCCGCCCTCTTTGGGGCGCCGTTGTCGTTGGCGGCTGCTGAAAAAACAGCGCAGGTGATAAGTGGAGGCGTGGCTGTTGTTTTAAGGACGGGGCAGCACCCCTCGTTTGATCGCGTCGTTTTTGATGCGCCCGTAGGAATGGGGTATAAAATTGAGCGTGAGGGCGAGCGTGTGACCGTTCGCTTTTCAAAGGCGGCGAAGGCCGTTCTGCCTCCTTCCAAATTATCACGAGCCAAAGGCTTTCATGTTGTGACGGGGGCTGATGACGGGGCTCCTCTTGCTGTTTCTTTTTCCGTTGCGCCGCAGGCAACCTTAAAAGATTTTATGAGCGATCGATCCCTTGTGATTGATATAAAGGGAGGCGTGGCCAAAGAGCTTCCGCCCTCTCTCCCCTCAGCCCCCCCCTCGTCTCCGCCATCGCCTCCGCCTTCCCCTGTGCCTCCTGTGGCACGTCAGCTAGAAGCTGAAAAACAAGCGGTTTTAGCGCCAGAAAAAGCAAAAGAGCCAGAAGCCGTTCCGGCTGCGTTGGAGGGGGTAGAAGCTGCGCAGCCAGAGGCTCAGGCGACGCCTTTGCCAGATTCCTCGCCCGCGCCCGTTGTTGCGGTTGAAGAAAAAGCAGAAGAATCCCTGCCAGAGCAGCCTGTTCTTAATTGGCCCCCTGCTGCAACGACACGATTGGATGCCAAGACGGAAAGCGAGATTATGGCCATAGCGCAGGAGAATCCGCCGATGCCTGTCGCCGTTTTGAATCCAAAAATTGAAGTCGGGACGGCCATTTTTGTGCGGGCAGGGTATGTGAACATTGTGTTCGATCGTAAGCTGGTGGGGGATGCGCTTATCACCTCGCCGCCGCCTCGCGTTAAGGTAGAGCCTTTGGCTTTGCTGCGGCAAACGGGCTTTCGTATAGCGGTTCCCGATCAAATCGGCGTCCGTGCCACGCGCAAAGGCACGGCGTGGGAAGTTTTTTTGGTTCCTCTTGGTAAAACAACGTCGCTTTCAACCGAGTTTCTTTCGCAACCACACTTTGCTTTAGGGGCGCGTTTGCTGCTTCCTTCCGCCAATCCGCCCGAACCTGTCAGGCTTCGTGATCCTGTTGTGGGGGATGAGTTAATCGTTCTTCCTTTTAAAGAAACGGGCGCGTTTACGATCAAAAGAAGGCTCTCTGACTTTTTGATCGTCCCTGCTGCGCAAGGCCTTGTGATTAAGCCTTGGCATGAAAAAGTCACGGCGCGCCTTGTCCCCGATGGCATCGAGATTTCGGCGGAAGGGGGTCTTAAACTTTCACCCTTGCAGGATACGGGGCGGGATCCTCATGCTGTTCATCGTGGCAGCGCTAACGAAAAACCTTTGTTTGATTTTGAAAGCTGGGCGGGCTCTGCGGGGGAGACGTTCACGCAGACGCGGCAAAAATTGATGCAGACGATTATTGCCGTTTCCGAGGACGAGCGTGTGCTGCCTCGCCTTGATCTGGCGCGCCTTTATTTCTCGCATGGCATGGGGCATGAGGCTCTCGCCACGCTGGAGTTGCTTCGCAAAACCTTGCCAGAGATTGAGGTTTATCCTGAATATCGTGCATTGCGCGGGGCGGTCAGGTTGCTGACGGGGCGCGTGCAAGACGGGCTTGTCGATTTATCGCAGCCCGCTTTAAAGGAGCAGACCGATATCATCCTTTGGCGCGCTTACGGGGCAGGCCTTGCGCGTGATTTTGTAGCGGCAAGGGAGCTCTTTAATTTATCGCGCGGTGTTCTGGATCAATATCCCGATCCGTTGTTTTCGCGTTTTGCTATTTTGGCGGCTGAGGCAGCGCTGGCCGTCGATCAAGACAGGGAAGCTTCGGAATGGTTGTCGCGTTTGGGCGAAAAGAAAGACTTTTCCCCTTCGGCGCAGGCCGCCATGCGGTATTTACGCGGCGTCTTGTATAGTAAGGCGGGCCATGCCGATAAGGCTGAGGCTCTGTGGCGGCAGGTTGTTCGTGGAGCGGATCGCCTTTATAAAATCCGCGCCGAGCTGGCGCTTATTGATCTTGGCGTTGCGACCAAATCGTTGACGCCCAAGCAAGCCGTCGATCGGTTAGAGGGCTTGCGTTATGCTTGGCGCGGCGATGATCTTGAGCTTGATATTTTAAAGCGCCTTGGCGGTTATTATTTGGAGGCCAAAGACTTTCAAGCGGGCTTTACCGTGTTGTCACAAGCTTTGCGCCTTTTCCCCTCATCTTCCCAAACAACGGCGTTGCGGGCGGACATGATCAAGACGTTTCATGATATTTATATGACCGATCTTGGCCGTGATTTATCGCCTATTGATGCGCTGTCTCTTTATACCAATCATCAAGATTTGATTCCGGCGGGGGAAGACGGCAACGCTGTGCGGCTCAATCTGGCGGAACGCCTTGTCGCTATCGATTTGCTGGATCAGGCCGCTAAACTCCTTGAGGCGTTGATCAAGAACACGTCCCAGCCGGAAGAAAAAGCAAAAATACTAACGCGCCTTGCGGGCGTTAGGCTTTTGGATCATAAGGCCGAGGCGGCGCTTGCGTTGCTGGATCAAAGTCAAGGCGAGGCGGCGACTTTGACGCAGACAACAAAGGACGAGCGCCAGCTTTTGCGGGCCCGCGCGTTGTCCGAGCTGGGGAAATATCAAGAAGCCCTTGCCGCGTTGCCAGAAGGCGGCGGACAGCCCGCCCTGTTGCTGCGCGCCGATATGGCTCTTCGCGCCAAACAATGGGGCGATGCGACCAAGGCGCTGCTGGCGCTTGTGGGCGCACCTAAAGCAGGCGAGGCTTTGAGCGAAGAAAAGGCAACATGGCTTGTTCATGCTGCCGTGGCGATGGCGCAGGCGGGGGATTTAACGGGGCTGGATCATGCGGCGGCTGAATACGGGGCGGCCATGGATAAAACCAGCAAGGCGGGCTTGTTTCGCGTCCTGACCAGCCCAGAGAAAATGACAGGGATGAAAGATATTTATGCGGTTCAAGGCTGCCTGTCCGATGTTGATATGTTCCGCAGCGTTTTAGATTCGTACAGAAAAGACAAGAAGAAATAATCGTTGGCTAGCTCCCTTTAAGTCCTTCATAAAATATTAACCATTTTATTGCAGATGATGCCCCAATCTTATTCATTTTGAAATCATTATAAGGCATACTAGGAATAGTAAAGGAGTTCATAGGTGGTGGAGATAATCATGACCAGTCTAGGAGCTATTGCCCAGCAGGGCGCCATATCAACGCAAGTTGCCAGTGCCGTTAACAGTGTTCCCGTGGCAGCCGAGGCGCCTGTTGTTGCGGAGGCTTCGCCTCCACCGCCGCCCCCGCCCCCCGTTGAATCGGGGCGGGGCGCTACGATCGATGTCAGCGCATGATGTCAGCGCGATAAAGGAATAGGGACGAGGCGGCCTCCTCACGGATATGTGCGGAGGCCGTTTTCATTTGCCTTTTTGTCGTGATGCCCTAAAAGTTTCTGCAGCTTTTGCGACCATCGAGTTTTGAATGAATACGTCGTCCTGTTTTATGCGGCATGTCCGCGCTTGCACGCATCACAATCTGTCGTTGTTGATGCCTTTTATCGTGGGCGGCGTTCCTGTGGGATGGGTGCGGCGTGAGATCGGCTTGTTTTTAGGGCAAGAGGAAGACTTTGTTCTACAGGATGATTGCTTGATCCTTGCGCCGCCTCATGACGCGTTTGAGCCTCGTACCGTTGCGTTGTGGAAGGCCAGTTGCCTCCTATCCGATTTTCATGGGGTGCCGCTGCACGGCGAGATTTACCCCGTTCTTCAAAAATGGGGGGATGAGCCGCTGGCAAGGATTGATCGCGCCGCCATTCCTTGGTTTGGGGTTAAGGGGCATGGCGTTCATGTGAACGGGTATGTGCGCCGCGCAGACGGCCTTTATCTGTGGATTGCCGAACGCTCTAAGGATCGGCGCATTGATCCAGGCAAGCTGGATAACATGATCGGCGGCGGCTTACCCCTTGGCCTTAGCATAGAGGCTAATGTGGCCAAAGAGGCGTGGGAAGAAGCGGGGCTTTCTGCCGAGAGTGTTAAGGGCGCTTGTGCCGTGGGCTCCTTAAGCTACAAAGTTGAAAAGATGAAGGGTCTGCGCAACGATACGCTCTTTATTTTTGATTTAGAGATGCCAGAAGGGATGACGCCCACCAACACGGATGGTGAGGTTGGAAGCTTTATCTTGATGCCTGCGCGGGACGTGCTGGCTTTGGTGCGTGAGACGGATCGCTTTAAGTTCAATTGCAATCTGGTTCTGATTGACTTCTTCTTGCGGCATGGCGTGATAACGTCCAATGATCCGGAGTATGCGGCTCTTCAAACGGCGATGGACGCGCTAAGGGCTTAAGGGGTATAGTGGACGCTATGACACAGCCACCCTCTACGATGGAGCCTTGCGAAGAGAAAGATGCCGTTCTTGCGACGCTTCGTCCGCGTGATACGTCGCGGGCGAAGGCGGACAGTCATGGCTATAGCCGGTTTGTCAGCCTTTTTCGCTGGCTTTTACCCATAACGGTGCTGTTTGGGCTTGCTTTGCTTTTTCTGTGGCCATTGTGGAGTTCCAACAGTATTTCCCTGACGGTTGTTGATAATGTCCCTAATTTGATGATTGAAAAACTTAATCTCAACGGACTGGACGCCAAAAATAATCCTTATACGCTTACGGCGGACAGGGCTTTGCAAGCGGCCAACAACAAAAACATGATTGATTTAGAGGCTCCCAAGGGCGAACTCGCTTTGGAGGGGGGCGCGTGGCTGGATGGGCGGGCGGATCAAGGTCGCCTTGACCAAAGCACAAAACAATTGTGGCTTGGCGGCCATGTTGAGTTTTTTCATGATAAGGGTTATCGCTTTTCTTCCAGTGAGATGAACGTGGATATTCCCAAAGGGCTTGCGTGGGGCGGCCAACCTGTTGTCATTAATGGTAATTTTGGGGTTATCCGTGGGGCTGGCTTTCGCGCCTTGGATTCTGGGCGTACAATTGTGATCACGGGGCCTGCGACGGCCACCCTTCATTTGCAGGAAAGCCGTCACTCTGATAAACCGAATATCAATCATTCCCCTTCACGATAGACCGTATGACTTTGCGCGCATTCTTTTTTCTTGTTTTTTCTTTGAGCCTGTTTCTTGGGGTTGCGTTGCCTTGCGCCGCGCAAGAAGGCCCTCTTGAGATTTCGGCGGAGGAAAGCCTTGAATGGTACCAAGACACGCAGCTTT
>DYNT01000051.1:7135-8660 GCA_020720905.1 Micavibrio aeruginosavorus | reverse complement strand
GCCACGTCCAGAACAAACGTGCCCTTCATATCGCGCCCCTTGGAATCCAAAAGGCCGATGCTGAGCGGCATGTTCAGCGGGTCTTTATGTTTCTGCCCCGCCGTGGGCGGGCAGCTTTGCATCACGGTGAGCGTGTATTCTTTTTTCTTTTTGTCATACGACGAGGTGACATCTAAAACGGGCGTACCCGCTTGCGCGTACCATACCATAAAGTGATCCAGATCAACGCCGCCCGCCTGCGCCATCGCAGCCACGAAATTCTCGCACGTCGCGGCTTGGCCATCATGGCGCTTGAGATAAAGGTTCAGCCCCTTGCGGAAATTCTTGCGGCCGATCAGCGTTTGGATCATCCGCACGACTTCCGAACCCTTTTGATACACGGTAGAGGTATAGAAATTATCGATGGCCTGATACGCCGCAGGACGGATCGGGTGCGCCATCGCGCCCGCGTCTTCGGGGAATTGACGTGCCCGTAAATCGCGTACGGCGTGAAGCCTTTCCAAAGCGCGGCCATTCATGTCGCCGCAGAACTCTTGCTCGCGAAAGACGGTGAGGCCTTCCTTAAGGCTCAGCTGGAACCAGTCGCGGCACGTCACGCGGTCGCCCGTGTAGTTGTGGAAATACTCGTGCGCCACGACGCGCTCAAAAAACGCGATGTCGCTGTCGGTCGCGGTTTCGGCGCGGCCAAGAACGCAGGCATCGTTAAAGATGTTAAGCCCCTTATTTTCCATCGCGCCCATGTTGAAAAAGCTGACGGCCACGATCATGAAGCGATCCAAATCATATTCAAGACCATAGGTCTTTTCGTCCCACGCCATCGACTTTTTAATGGCGTCCATCGCGAAGGCGGTTTCTTTTTTCTTGCCGACTTCCGTATAAATCTCGATCAGCACCTTGCGTTTAGATTTGGTGATAAGGTGGCTGCGCACGACATCCATCTTCCCCGCAACAAGGGCGAAGAGATAACACGGCTTGGCAAAGGGATCCTCCCACACAACATAGTGGCGGCCTTGGCCTTCGGTTCCTTTTTTGACCAAATTGCCGTTCGAGAGAAGGATCGGGTGCTTCTTTTTATCCGCATGGATCGTGACGCGGAACTTCGCCAGCACGTCGGGACGATCAGGGTAATAGGTGATGCGGCGAAAGCCCTGCGCCTCACACTGCGTGCAAAGCATGGGCCCTGCCGCATAAAGGCCGTTGAGCGCCGTGTTTTTGGCGGGCATGTTGGTGCTGACAATCTCCACCATCGCTTCATCGGGCAGCCCCTCTAGCGTGAGTGTTCCTTCCATCAGCGCATAGTTTTGGCGAGTCAGCGCCAAGCCATTCACGGTCACGCTCAGTAGCTTTTGATTCTCGCCATTCAAAACAAGGGCAGCTTTTTTATCTTGGCACGCAGGGTTGCGCCGCACCATAAAACACGTGGCAACCCGCGTAAGTTTATCGCCAATATCAAAATCCATCTCCATCGTTTCAACCAGAAACGCGGGCGGCGTGTAGTCGGCAAGGCGCGTTTCGACGGGCTTGG
>DYNT01000051.1:0-7035 GCA_020720905.1 Micavibrio aeruginosavorus | reverse complement strand
TCAACCAGAAACGCGGGCGGCGTGTAGTCGGCAAGGCGCGTTTCGACGGGCTTGGTTTTAAGTAGGGGCTTCATTACTTATCCTTTCAAAAACTGTTCTATCGTGGTTATTTGTTTAAAGTCCATAAGAGCTGGAGCATGACCAGCCCCTTCAATTTCCACCAACTGAGCCCGCGGCCCGCGCTGAGTCATTTCTTGTGCGACATCACGGGGCAGCAGGTCAGACTGCGCACCGCGAATAAGCAGGGTCGGAGCAGTAACGGCATCATAAAGCGGCCAAAGAACAATGTCTTCTTTTTGCCGTTTATAGGCGTCATGAATTCGCGAATCATAAGCAAGGGAGAAACGTCCATCCTGTGTTTTCCAATAGCCGTTTTGAACCATAAGCCGCCATTCGCCATCGGTAAGCGAACCAAATGCAGCATACCGCTGCCGCATATGCGCCTCTAATTCCTTAAGTGAAATGAAAGTCGGAAATTTATCAAGATGGAGTCCTATCCTGTCAAGGGCTTGCGCAGGGATTAAAGCACCAACATCATTTAACACCAACCGTCGTATAGGCGAGGTCTCTTGCGCAGCAAGCAAAAGACCCAAAATGCCCCCCATCGACGTGCCAACCCAATCTATGCGCGGCGAGCCCATATGCCCAAGCCACGCAACAAGATCACTTTTATATTGATCAAGTGTATAATTAGCAGAATTGAAAAGCTTGTCGCTTAATCCACGCCCCGGCATATCAGGACAATAAACGGAACGTGTTGCACAAAGTCGTTCAGCCAATTGTGAAAAATCGCGCCCGTTGCGGGTTAAGGCATGGACACAAACAACAGGGATACCTTGATGCTCATTTTCCCATGTATGAATGGCAATTTTATGAGATCCGTCTGGATCAGGGGCAAGAAAATAAGTCGTTTCCATCAAAACATCTCCATAATTGCCCGCGCATCGTCCGACATGCGCGAAGGATCCCACGGCGGATCCCAGACAAGGCTTACCTTAATTTCGTTAAGATCCGGTATCCGATCCCGCAAAGCATCATACACCATGCCGGGAATCATATCCGCCATGGGGCAATTCACGGTGGTCAGGGACATTGCGATGGCCGCGTCCATTTTATCGCCTGTGGCTGGCGTCAAGTCAATTTTATAGATCAAGCCCAAATCATACACATTCACGGGGATTTCGGGGTCATAGACCACGCGCAGAGCCTCTATCACGCGCTCGGTCATGGCAGCAAGGCGGCGTTGAGTATCCATTACTCCGTTCCCACTTTTTTCGCGGCGGCTGGCTCCAACGCGGATTCCAGTGTGCGCCAGGCCAGCATCGCGCACTTCACGCGCACAGGATAATGCCGCACCCCCGCCAGCGCCTGCAAGCGCGAGGCATCATCTTCATCCAAAGCAAAAGGCGGCGCGGCGTTGCCTTTGCATAACGCTTCAAAACAAGCGGTCAGCGCCTTGGCCTGCGCCACCGTTTTGCCCTTAAGCATCTCGGTCATCATCGAGGCCGAGGCAACCGAAATCGCGCAGCCCTCACCTTGAAACGACACATCCGCAATGCGGCCATCCTCGCCCGCCGCCAGATACAAAACCAGCTTATCGCCACACAGGGGGTTATGCCCCACGGCTTCACACGATGCCCCCTCTAGCGCGTGAAAATTGCGCGGATGGCGACCATGATCAAGGATAAGGTCTTGGTACAATTCGCGCAGATCGTCATCGCCCTCGCTCATGAAAAAATCTCCCGCACTTTTTTAAGGCCGTCCACCAAGGCATCTAGGTCTTCCCGTGTATTATAAAGGCCCAGCGAGGCGCGCACCGTTGCCATAAGACCAAGCGCCTCCATAGCGGGTTGCGCACAATGATGGCCTGCGCGGATGGCAAGGCCCTGCTGATCCAAAATCGTGCCGACGTCGTGCGGATGCACGCCCTCGACAACAAAGGAGAGGATGCTGGCTTTATGCGGAGCTGTCCCGACAAGCCGCACACCCTCCAGCGCCGCAAGTTTTTTTGTGCCGTAGGCAAGCAGGGCGGCTTCATGCGCCGCGATGGCCTCCATCCCGATGCCTGTAACGTAAGCCAACGCAGCCGTTAGCCCAACGACCTCGGCAATCGGCGGCGTGCCAGCCTCAAACCGCAGGGGAGGCGCTTGATACGTTGTTTTCTCAAACGTCACCGACTCGATCATATCACCACCGCCTTGATAGGGGGGCATGGTTGCAAGAAGCGCCCGTTTTCCATACAGAACGCCGATGCCCGTGGGGCCATAGATTTTGTGGCCAGAGAAAACATAGAAATCGGCATCCAGCTTTTGCACATCCACCGCCCCGTGGCTGACGGCTTGCGAGCCATCGATCAAAACGGGGATGCCGCGTTCATGCGCCGCCGCAATAATGGCCTCCACCGGCAAAACTGTGCCAAGCGCGTTTGAGACATGTGCGACGGAAACCAGTTTTGTTTTTTCGTTGATAAGGGCGGTCACGTCATCCAAAAGCACATCACCATTGGGCTGAAGGGGCGCGATGCGGAGTGTAAAACCTACCTGATCCCGCAAAAGCTGCCACGGCACGATGTTGGCGTGATGCTCCAGCTGCGTCAGGATAATTTCATCGCCCGCGTTGAGAAACGTCCTGCCCCAACTGGCCGCCACCAGATTGAGCGCTTCCGTTGCGCCGCTGGTGAACACAATTTCATCGTCATGCGCCGCATTCAAAAAACGCTGCACAGCGCGGCGTCCTTCGTCATAACGCGCAGTCGCCCTTTGCGAGAGTTCATGCACGCCGCGATGAATGTTGGCATAATCCGTTTCATAAAAGCGCGTCATCGCCTCCAAAACGCAGCGCGGCTTTTGCGCCGACGCGCCACTGTCCAGATAAACCAAAGGATGGCCATGGATTAAATGCGAAAAAATAGGAAAGTCTTTTTGTGCCGCTAAGCCAACCATGCCGCTACCTCTTCTCTTACCACGCTTGCCAGATCGGGCAACGGGATCGCGTCCACCACCTCGCCCACGAAAGCTTC
Organism: Micavibrio aeruginosavorus; assembly: GCA_020720905.1. Classification (GTDB taxonomy): domain Bacteria; phylum Pseudomonadota; class Alphaproteobacteria; order UBA9219; family UBA9219; genus UBA8914. Next base: position 4,016 of record DYNT01000051.1, on the reverse strand, counting down.
GACCAACATCGCTTGCGCTGCGTCAGGATCAAGGCCCCGCGCCAGTAAATAGAACAGAGCGTTTTCATCCAAGGAGCCCATGGCCGCGCCGTGACTGCATTTCACATCATCGGCATAAATCTCCAACTCTGGCCGCGCTTCCATCATGGCCTTATCGGAAAGAAGCAAGGCGCGGCACAGTTGATACGCATCCGTTTTCTGTGCCGTTTGATCGACGAACACCTTTCCTTCAAACGCGCCCTGCGCCTTGCCGTCTAAAACCGCCGCGCACACTTGGCGGCTGATGCTATGCGGCGCAAGATGGCGCACATGGGTGGTGCTGTCGCTTTTCGCTGAACCGCGAAGCAACAACACTTCGACAAGGCGAGTTTCCGCCATCGCGCCCAAAAGCTCCACCGTTTTTTCACAGCGAACAAAAAGCCCGTCAACAACCAAACAAAAGTGATCGTAAAACGCGCCAGAGGCAACGGCGACCTTCGTTTGCGCAGCATGGTTGACCGTATCGCCCTTTACGATTTTGCCATGCACCAGCTTGGCTTGCGCGGCAAGCGTGATGGTTTTTTGGATTGGGAGGAAGCCTCCACTCCCCACATGCCGCTCAATCAGGGTCAGGCGGCTGTTTTCCCCCAAAGATACTTTTATTTTTGTAAGCTCTTCACTGACCGCGCCTTGATCCGTTGTCACCAATAAAAGCTCAATCGGATCGATAGCCAGACACGTTTGATCACAGAGCGTCAACGCATAGCTTTTTTCTTTTTCATCGCTCCCAAAGGAAAGCGCCTCCGGCCAATCCTTTTGCGCCGATAAAGCGTCACGAAACGCGCCATCCACAAACACAAGGCGATGGCGCGTGAGCGGCTGTGGCAGAGAAAGAGAAGGCTCTTGCGTCATCGCGCCCTCACCCCAAAAACTTTTTCAACGATGGTGGGCATTTCGGTGAGCGAGCGGATCATAAAGTCTGGCTTGGCAGCACGAAGACGAGGGAGGGAGCAAACACCATCGGCCAAAGCAACGCCAAGGTAGCCATGCGCATGCGCGATTTCGACCTCTTCCACCGTATCGCCCACAACAATCGCTTTTTTTATCGCATGGTCATCGATAAAGGCCTGCAAGCGATCCCCTTTGCTTTGCTTTTCCATAATCGAAGAAAGCTCATGCGGCGCATTGGCCAGAATGTCATCAAAATGATGGGCAATAGCATGTTGCGTCGTTCTTTTAACAATCTCGTCCACAACATGATTGCTAAGGATCGCGACCTTATGCCCTCGCTCTTTCAGATGACAAAGCGTGTCCTTAGCGCCGCGTCGCAGCCGCGCCCGATGCACACGACAATCATAAAACGCGCTCCACGTTGCCATAAGCTCGTGGCGTCTTTTCTTTAATGCCGCAGCCTCACACCCCAGCGAGGCATACATCGCATCAAGGGGCACGCGACATTCTCGCCTGTATGTTTCCAAAGAAACAGGGGCCGCGCCAAAAAGGGCAAGGCTTTTATTTGTCGCATGAAGGCACAACATCGTATCCGCCAAAAGCGTTCCGTTCCAATCAAAGATAACGGCTTGTTGATCGGGGCTCATGCCTGTGCCCCCGCGCTGGCTTGGCCATAGCCTTTTTCTTCCAGCTCTAACGCCAGTTCAGGGCCGCCGCTGCGCTCAATCCGCCCACCCGCCAAAACATGGACGCGGTCTGGTTTGATATAATCCAAAAGCCGCTGATAGTGCGTGATCACCAACATCGAGCGGTTCGCATCGCGCAGCGCGTTCACGCCATCCGCCACAATACGCAGCGCGTCAATATCAAGGCCGCTGTCCGTTTCATCCAGGATGCACAAACGAGGCTCCAACACCGCCATTTGCAAAACCTCGCAGCGCTTTTTCTCACCGCCTGAAAAACCGACATTCACGGGACGCTTGAGCATGTCTTCGTCCATGCCAATCGCTTTGGCCTTCGCACGAAGAAGCTTAAGCATTTGCATAACGTCCAAGGCTTTTTCGCCCCTTGCCGCACGCACCGCATTCAGCGCCGTTTTCAAAAAGTTCATCGTGGTCACGCCCGGGATCTCAACCGGATATTGAAAGGCCAAAAACACACCCGCCGCTGCGCGTTCATGCGGCGCCATCGCCAGCAAATCTTGCCCGTTCAGCGTGACGCTGCCGCCCGTAACGGTGTAGCCCGCACGCCCCGCCAGAACGTAAGACAGCGTGCTTTTGCCCGCGCCGTTGGGTCCCATGATCGCATGCACTTGCCCCTTGGGCAGCGAAAGCGATAGGCCCTTCAGGATTTCCTTGCCATCAATGGCGGCCGATAGATTTTTTATTTCAAGCATCTTACCCTACGCTTCCCTCTAAACTGATACCGATCAGCTTTTGCGCCTCGACGGCGAACTCCATCGGCAATTCCTTCATCACCTCGCGGCAAAAGCCATTCACGATCAGCGCCATCGCCTCTTCAAGGCTCAGGCCGCGCTGCTGGCAGTAAAACAGGCGATCCTCGCTGACCCGCGAGGTCGTGGCCTCATGTTCCACCCGCGCCGTTGGATCGCGTGACACGATCACGGGAAACGTATGCGCCCCGCACTGGTCGCCGATCAGTAAGCTGTCGCACTGCGTTTTATTGCGCGCCCCATGCGCCGTACGCGCCATGCGAACAAGCCCGCGATAGGTGTTTTGCGCGTGCCCTGCGCTGATGCCCTTTGAGATGATGGTGGAGCGCGTGCCGCGCCCGATATGGATCATCTTCGTGCCTGTGTCGGCCTGTTGATGATGGTTTGTGATCGCCACCGAATAAAACGCGCCGGACGAATAATCGCCCTGCAACACACAACTGGGGTATTTCCATGTGATGGCGGAGCCTGTTTCCACCTGCGTCCATGAGATTTTAGAAGAAGCGCCTTTGCATAAACCCCGCTTGGTCACAAAGTTATAGATGCCGCCCACGCCGTTCTCATCCCCCGGATACCAATTTTGTACCGTCGCGTATTTGATCTCGGCTCTGTCCAAAGCAACCAGCTCTACCACCGCCGCATGAAGCTGGTTTTCATCGCGCTTGGGCGCTGTGCAGCCCTCTAGATAGCTAACGTAAGAATCGTCATCCGCAACAATCAGCGTGCGCTCAAACTGCCCTGTGTTCGCGGCGTTAATGCGAAAATAGGTGGACAATTCCATCGGGCAGCGCACGCCCTTGGGGATATAAACGAACGAGCCTTCGGTAAACACAGCGGCATTCAGCGCCGCATAGTAATTATCAGAAGGTGGCACGACCGAGCCCAGATATTTCTTCACCAAATCAGGATGGTTGTGAATGGCTTCGGTCAACGAGCAAAAGAGTATGCCTTTTTCCTCTAACGCCTTTTTATAGGTCGTCGCAACGGACACGCTGTCAAACACGGCGTCCACCGCCACAGCGCCTTCAACGCCCGCCAGTATCGCCTGCTCTTTAAGAGGAATCCCTAGCTTTTCATAGGTTTTGAGAAGCTCAGGATCGACATCCTCCAGCGATTGGGGCGCGGCTTTCTTCTTGGGCGCGGCATAATAATACGCGTCTTGATAGTCGATGGGAGGAAACGCAACCTTGCCCCACGAGGGAGTCTCCATTGTCTGCCACAAGGCAAACGCCTTAAGGCGCTGCGCCAAAAGCCAGTCTGGCTCCCCCTTTTTGGCCGAGATATAACGGACGGTTGCCTCGCTCAGCCCCTTGGGCGCGGTCTCGGTATCAATAGGCGTCACAAAGCCGTACTTATAAGGCTCTGGCGTAAAGGCCGCAGGAGAGGGAGGCTGCTGCATGGACGCTTGCCCCTTCACTCAAAATCAGGGGTGGGAGAGACAAGTTCGGACAACGCCACGGATTCCAAAGCGCCGCGCAACGCCGTGTTCACGCGCCCCCAGCCTTCCTTAACCGGACAAAGCGGCATAGCGCAGTTACAAATCTCTTTTCCTCGCGCTGAACCCGCGCACTCTGTCAGACCGATGGGGCCATCCACGGCCTCAATAATCTGGGCAATGGAGATCGCCGTGGCA
>DYNT01000204.1 GCA_020720905.1 Micavibrio aeruginosavorus | reverse complement strand
TAAAATGAACACCTTATTTAACGCTCTTTAAGCTTTTTAACAACACCTTCATGTCCGAAGGCAAAGGAGCCTTAAACGTCAGCCTCTTACCACTGCGGGGGTGGATAAAGGTAATCTCGCCCGCGTGCAAAGCCTGACGTGGAAAATCGTGCAGCACGGCGACAAGGCCACGCGCCGCCTTCTCGCCCTCTATCTTCTTGCGCGTGCCATACAGGGGATCACCCACGACAGGGTGCTGAACCGAGGCCAAATGCACACGGATTTGGTGCGTGCGCCCTGTTGCCAGCTTGCACGATACTAAGGAAACAAGGTTAGAGAATATCTCCACCGTTTCATAATGGGTCAGAGCTTCCTTCCCGCCATAGGGAACAACGGCCATCTTCTGGCGCGATCTTGAGTGGCGGCCAATCGCGCCTTCGATCTCGCCCTTCAACGGATGCATGACGCCCCAGACGAGGGTTTGATAAACGCGGCTTAAGCTGCGATCTGAAAATTGCGCGGTAAGTTTTTGATGGGCAAAGTCATTCTTGGCCACGACCATCAGGCCGCTGGTATCCTTATCAAGGCGATGGACGATGCCGGGACGCGCCACGCCGCCGATACCGCTGAGGCTATCGCCGCAATGAGCCAGCAGCGCGTTAACCAGCGTGCCATCCCAATTACCCGCAGCAGGATGCACAACAAGGCCAGCAGGTTTGTCGATCACCAGCATATCCTCATCCTCGAACACAACGGCCAAGGGGATAGCCTGCGCCTGCGGCGTGGCCGGAGCGGCGGTGGGAAGCGTGACCCTATACCCATCGCCCGCCTGCGTGGGATGGCTAGGGTCAAGAATGGCCTTGCCACTGGCCACAGACACCACGCAGCCCTCTTTGATCAAGGCCTGAACTCGCACACGCGACAGGCCAAGGCTCGCCGCGTCCTCATGCGCCGCCAAGGCGGCGGCCAGCCCCTTATCAAGGCGACCCGCTTCCGGTGTTTCGATGGATAGAATAAAATTTTCGCTCATGCCTTGCGTTATAGCGCGCCTTAGCCTAAAATGACCAGCGTCAGGATTCGCGCTTTTCACTGGAAAATGCCGCGCACGTTTAATCCTCTCGTTTTGTTTCACTTAGAAAGGGTTGTCCCCATGCGCCTCGCTCCCCTCCTCCTCGCCGTCACCCTGATAACCGCCGCCATGCCTGCGATGGCAATAGAAGTCACCAATACATCGCCAACGTTTGGAACTTTCGAGTGCAAGCCTAATTTCGCATGCCCCTCTCTCTCAAGCTCAGAATCTATAAAAATGATCGAGGAAACAGCCCTTTCTATTGCCTCGACGTGCGTAACACAACGCTTGAGACTTTCAAACCAAGGAGATTTTTTTGAAACAAGCATGGGGCTTGACAGCAATCTTTACTTAACAACAAAAAAAATCAAAAAAAATGAACAAGGTTTGACCATGATTCCAAAGTGTTTTGTTCGTCCACTCCAAGGAAAAACGGGCATGTGCCAAGTTGTCTGCACAAAATATGGCGTGAAATAAGCCCTTTTATACTACGTCAACTTGAAAACCCGAAAACTTTTTGGCCGCGTTTGCTTGTT
>DYNT01000050.1:6285-8781 GCA_020720905.1 Micavibrio aeruginosavorus | reverse complement strand
ACGACAAAAATCGCGCCATTTGCTTGGTTTGTGGCTTACTTTGAATCGCCCTGAGCTCCAATGAGATTATTTGTCTTTTGCTCAAGGAATGTGGTAACAATGCTTTAGTTATATTGTGCAACAAGTCTATTAAGACAAAGGGTTTAGAATGATCTTTAGAAAAGAAAATACGGATCAAAGCAAGAGGGATAAGTTAGCCCCATCTCTTACTTCACATTTTATCAATGTCGTTCAAGAAATGAATTTCCCTTTTGTCGGTCTGCCTTTACAACACTACATTCCAACAGATCGCAGACGAAAAACCGTTGTGATCGTGGGCGGTGGCTATACGGGGCTTTCTGCCGCGCTTCACCTTTCCGCCAACAAAAAAATGCGCGTGATTGTTCTTGATGCGGGACGCATCGGCGGCGGCCCTTCGGGGAAAAGCGCTGGTCATGTTTGCGTCTTGGAAAAAGGCGATCAAGAAACCCTTGCCTATTGCGGTCAAAAGTTAGGTCAAAAGCTGGTCACGGCTTCAAAAGAAGGCATGACGTTAGTGCGCGATCTTGTGCGCCAGTACACAATCGGTTGCGATTTACGCGATGGCTATATGACCGTCAAAACTGATGGAACGCAAATCATCGAGAGTGGCGGACAGTTTGGCATCGCCCCTTACCCCTATATTTTAGGGCTTGCGCGTGCGGCGCAAAAAGCTGGTGTCGCGTTATATGAAAACACGCCTGTGACTGGTCTTTTCGACAATGGCTCCTCTCATCTTGTTATACTGGAACGGGGAATTCCTATCCAAGCGGATTATATTGTGGCAAGCGGCGGCCATCGCATGATGGAGGCCATTCCCCTTCTGCGCCCCTTGCGCGCCAAAACGACTGAGCTACGCATTTCCATGATTGCAAGCGATCCTTTACCAGCTTCCGTTTTGCAAACCGTGATGATTCAAAACGCGATAACCCGTTATCCTTTTGCCAATGAGGCTATCGATGTCGCCTATGGCAGTTTGACACGCAACAATGTCCTTGTTTTCGGCACAGAGGCGCATGCCCTTTATGATCCCAACCCTAAGGCTATCCGCCAAGCTTTATTTAAAATGTTTCCAACCCTTGAGGAAACCTATTGGAAAAAGACAGGCCAAGAACTGGTGACAAGACCTTGCGTTTCTGCCGAGAAGATCAATTACACAAGCAGCCTGCTTCCTCTTGTTGGGCGCATGGGCGAGGCTGGCACCATCCTTTATGCCGCCGGTCTTGGCGGCCACGGCATTGCCTTGGGAACACTTTTGGGGAAAGCCGTGGCGGAGAAAGTCATCCAGCTGAGCGATCCTTCGTTAAGTCAGCGCGAGCTTGTCTTTGATCAATTTGCCGCCGTGCCGCAGCATTGGTTGCCAGCCTCAGAGCCTTTGAGGTCTTTGGTCGCTGAGGGGGGCTTGTTGTATTACAAAGCGGCTGGCGCGGCCACAGCAGTCAAAGGCAAGATCCAACAAGTCTTATCGCCCCACCCATAACAAAGGGGGGCTCACCAGCGTTCGTTGCCCTGATGACAGGGAGGATCAACCGATTCGAATCGCTGGACAGGCCAAGGTAAAATCCTTAGTGTCTGGGGGATTCCATTTTGTCGCCCCCTTTTCGTGTCGCACGAGGTTTTCTATGGCTTACTCTCGCGTTTTATCCCTGTTCGCTCTGGCCTTTTTGCTGGTTATGACGCCTTGCTTGGCACAGGCGCAGGCAACCTTGCCCGACTACGCGCAAACAACCGATCAAACAACGGTGGGAGGTGTGTTCGATACCTATGGGCAAGCAGCGGCGGGAGGCTCTACGCTAGAGGCCGACTATAACCGCCTCTTTGTTGGTAGCGGCGAGTCAGCCTCCCTTCAATCCATGTTGCCGACAACGGCTTATAGCCTGCAAGGCATCGCAAGCGGATTGGCTGCCAGCACGGACAGCACTATCTCATCGCGCCTTCGGACTTTACGTGAAGGAAATCGTTTGGCTGCGCGCCGCGTCACGGTTCATCGTCCCGCGCCTTTTACCGACTTGCAAAGCTCTGAAGAACTCCTTCATGACTTACGCGTTAAGGAGCCTTCTTCGACGCCGACATCACAACACGGCACGACCAACCATTATCGTCTTTATAGCCCTGCGGTTTATCAAGATCCCCAACCCCCAGAGCTGTCCGACACATGGGTTGAGCGCGAATATAATGAACAAATCCGCGATGCCTCAATCGGTGCAGGCGCGGCCAATGCCACAACCCGCACGACACAAGCCGTTCGTCAACGCATCCTTTTGAACAAAGCCGACCGCGCAGGCCGCGCCATTGTTGATTGGGCGGGACAAGTGGGCGGCGCGGGGCACACTTTTGACTCAGCGCAGGGGCTTATGCCACGTTACACGCAGCCTCTTTTGCGCGAGAAAGATAAAAAGGCGATTTCTAGCTATCCGGGGCAGCCTCTCTCAAGCACAATGGGCTATAGCGCCGTTCCCCATGACTTTGCAGCCCCCG
>DYNT01000050.1:0-6185 GCA_020720905.1 Micavibrio aeruginosavorus | reverse complement strand
GCCCCCGTTTCTCCTGCTCCCCCCGTTATTTATAGGGTAGGCGAAAAGGCGCCGAATAAAACCAAAGCGCAAGCGGCGCAAGAGTCCTCTCAATCAAGCTTTCTTTCCTTCTTTGATAGCTCTGAAAGCGGAGGCCTGACAACGCCCGTTGATAAGAAACCATCAACATCGCTTCGTTTCAAGCAGACCAACAACTTTGCCATGATTGATACGCCCCTAACGCAAAAGACGAACGAGGTCGCACAACATCAATTTGTCCCACCGCCTCAACCAACCGATGCGGGAACCTATCTGTGGGTTTCCGATGATGAGAAAGGCCCTAATCTTCAAACATCCTCTCCAAAAACAAGCGCCCCACAGGTCGCAAGGCAAGAGCCACAGGCCACCCCTATTATTGCTGACCGCCGCTGGGGTTCCTTTGTTTCCGGTGAGGCAGGTTTTGGCCATGATGAGCTTCAAACAGACAGCGCCAAGACCAAAGCTGTTCGCGCAGGCCTAACAGTAGGCATGGATTATCGCGTTCAAGAGAATAGCTATGTCGGACTGGCTCTAACCTATGCCCACAGCAGCCTGACCACACAAAGCCTTGGCGATGTGCAGGCCGATAGCATCGCGCTCTCCGCCTATGGCACGACTGATTATGCGACCGCCGCCTATGCCGATGGCTTTATCAGCATCGGGTATCACAGCCTTGACAGCCAACGCACGATTTTGGCGGGTAATGACACAACGCGCAAAGCCACAGCCTCGCCCAATGGCTTTCAATTCACGGGCAAGGCCGAGACAGGCTATGACTTTAAGCATGAAAACCTGCAATATGGGCCTTATGCGGGCGTCCGTCTTTCCTATGCCGACTTTGGCAGCTTTACAGAAGACGGCGCGGGCAATTTCAACCTCAAGGTCAAAGGCGTGAACGATCTTTCGGCAATCACCAGCCTAGGCCTCGGCGGCTCTGTGCCCTATGCCATGAGCAACGGCGGCGTGCTTCTGCCCGCCTTGCGCGTTGGCTATAATCACGAGTTTGGCGACGATCAATCCACCATCAAGGCTGAGTTTGCCAATCTGGCAGGCTCAAGCTTTACCACCAAGGGAGCCAAGAAATCGCGTGATTGGGTGAATATCAGCCCGTCTTTGACAGCCTCTCTGGCCAATGACTGGATGTTTGCCGCGCAGTATGAGCACGATTTTTTCCGCGACGATTCTTCTGAGAATATCTTTAACCTCGCTGCGCGCTATAAGTGGTAGTCCCGTCCCGTTATAGTTCGTCCACGTCAAACCGATAGGTCTTGCTGCAAAACTGGCAGGTGACGGCGATGTGTCCTTCGTCCTGTGCCATGGCCTTCAGCTCCTCCGGTGGCATGCCCGCCAGAACGCCCGCGATCTTATCACGAGAACAGCGACATTCATGACGCAAAGCCACAGGCTCATAAACGCGAACGCCTTCCTCATGAAACAGCCGGAACAGAAGGTCTGGCGCGGGCAAGGAAGGATCGGTTAATTCCCGTGGCGTGCACGTTTGCATCAAAGCCATAGCGCGAAGCCAATCATCCTCTATGGCTGTATCCGTTGCGGGCATTCCCCCCTGCCCGCCCTCACGCGGCATGCGCTGGATCATCAGGCAGCCCGCCAGCCAAGCGTTGTCCTCGCCCCGATGCGCGGCCACGATCAGGCCTGTCGGTATTTGCTCTGACTGCTTGCAGTATAATTGAAAGGCTTTTGTCAGGTTGTCATTTTCGACCTGCACAACGCCCTGATAGCGCTCCTCCCCCAATTTCTGATCAAGCGTCATGACCAAATGGCCGCGCCCCAAAAGGCTGCCGCCAGCCTTGGCTTCTTCTATCCCCTCCGGATCAAACTGGGCATAGGCGCGCAACGCGCCGTCCGAAGTCACATCCGCCACCATCATGCGCACTGCGCCATCGGTCTTGGTCTGGATCGTAAAGACGCCATCGAACTTCATCGCCGTCCCTAGCGCGGCGGCTAAAGCCGTCATCTCGGCCAACACCTGCGCGACAGGCAAGGGATAGTCATGCTGGCGCAAAATCGTGTCAACAGAGGCTCCAAGGCGCACAAAACGACCCCGCAAAGCGCTGCCTTCTAGCTGAAAGGGCAACACCGCGTCGATCCACACCAAGGGCTTGGCAAGCTTTTTTTCGTTAACGTCATTCATATCTATTCCAATAGATTCAATTGATTAGTTTCGCAAGCGTTCTTTCATAATGAAGAAATAGTTTTGAACAAAAGAAGAACATTCGATTGACTTGCCCCTCCTCCCTGCGCTACCCTTCTCCTTGCCTAGAGTAGAGAGAGGCGAGCCCTTTGACCTCGGGTTCGCCTTAGGCATTCAAAGTGGGACGGGGGCATGGGTTTAAATCACCTTTTGCGTGCTGTGATGGGTCGCGCAAACCCCCTTCCACCGATTTTCCCCCGTTGTTTTTTATAATCCCTCCACTTCAAGCGTAAGCAAGCCTTGAAGAAATCCCCGTCATTGCGAGCGACCGCCTTGTCCCCCGAAGCGCAAAGCGCGTAGGGGGAAGGGAGCGTGGCAATCCATCTCCTGCGTTTTCCACCAAAATTCCTGTTCGCCGTTTCAGGTGCTGGATCGCCACGTCGCCTTTTCAAGGCTCCTCGCGATGACGATGGGCGTTAGTTGGTTTTTACGAACAAAAAACAAGGAAACTGGATCCCCACTTTGCCCTTTAGCCCACCGTAAGGGCGGCGAGAGTCTTATCCTTTGTCTGCCGCAAGGGCGGCGGGACGATGGCGCTGGGATGACAGTGTTTTTGTTTATTTAAAGATTGAGCTACCGCTGCCCCTTGAAGCTCAAGTGCAAGACAGAGCAAACTTTCTGCTTTATCGAGGCGCATTGGGGGTAATTTGCTTGTCTATGGCCGTTGCCAGCTCTTCTAATATATAGAAGATTTTCAGAACGCTGGCGGCGCGATGCCGCTGGCGGCCAAAGAGTCAACAAGCTGCACCTTAAGGCGCTCTAGTCCCGCCGCGTCTTTGGCTTCGGCGCGGGCGACAAGGACGGCTTGCGTGTTCGAGGCGCGCAAAAGCCACCAGCCATCCTCCGTTAAAACGCGCACGCCGTCCGTATCATCGACGTTCGCCTTGGCGGCCACAAGCCTTGCCTTCACCTCATCCACCACGGCAAACTTACGCGCTTCCTCAACCTCAAAGCGAAGCTCTGGCGTGTTGATCATTGTCGGCAGCGTATCGCGCAGGGCAGCGAGCGATTGCCCAAACGTCTCCACCAGCGACATGAGGCGCACGCCGCAATAAAGTGCATCGTCATAGCCGTAATATTTATCGGCAAAGAAGATATGGCCGCTCATCTCGCCCGCCAGCGGCGATTTGGTTTCCGCCATCTTGACCTTAATCAACGAGTGCCCCGTCTTCCACATCAGCGGCTTGCCGCCGTCTTTGGCAATCGAGTCAAAGAGAACCTGCGAGGCCTTCACATCCGCGATAATCGTCGCGTTGGGAAAGCTTTTCAGCACTTCCCGCGCATAAAGCGCCACCAACTGATCGCCTGCAAGGATACGCCCCTGCCCGTCCACCGCGCCGATGCGATCCGCGTCGCCATCAAACGCGATGCCCATATCCGCGCCCTGCGCCTTCACGGCGTTTTGCAAATCGATAAGATTTTTAGGAACCGTTGGATCGGGATGATGATGGGGAAAGGTTCCATCAATATCGCCAAACAAAATGGTATGTTTGCCAGGAAGCCTCTTAACAAGCCGCGCCAGAATAGCGCCCGCCGATCCGTTGCCGTTGTCCCAGACGACATTCATCCCCTTTGTGCCTTGGAAATCTTTCAGCATCCGCTCAATATAAGCCTCACTCACATCCAGCGTTGCGTCCGTACCCGTGCCAACTTCGAAATCGCCCTTGGCTGCAAGCTCAGCCAACGCTTTGATCTTATCGCCATAAATCGGCCCACCGCTTGCAAGGCGCGGCGCCATCAGCATCTTAAAGCCATTTTGATCGGGAGGATTGTGTGAGCCCGTCACCATAATCCCTGCGTCGGCATCATTCTGGTACGTCGCAAAATAAAGCATGGGCGTCGGGCCAAGGCCGATGCGCGTGACATCCATTCCCGCCCCCATCAGGCCTTCGACCAAGGCTTCCTCAAACATCGGCGAATGAATGCGGCCATCGTAACCCACCATAATCGTCTTGCCGCCTGCGCGGCGGATCATCGTGCCATAGGCGCGGCCAAGCGCCAGAGCGTCCTCGCGCCGAAGATTCTTATCGACTGTGCCGCGCACATCGTATTCGCGGATAATAACAGGATCAAAAGCATGAGAAAGAGTCATCGATAAAACCTTTAGGAGGAGGATGAGGGGGCTATATTTAAAACAGTTCAAGAGTTGGCAAACAGTGAAGAAACCAACTCTTCATTCACGAGGGACACAGTTTAATACATAAAAGCCAAAATGTCACGAACGCGTATAAAAATCATTCGAAAATCGAAGTGTTTTTTAACCTCTTTCTGCCAACATCCTCATTTGTCACGCAGGTTGATTCGCCCCTAGAATACTTTTGTTGAGAGAACCTCAACAATCTCGAAAATGTCATCATAACTTAAACGAACGTCAAGCATACTGTGGGATAATAAAACAATGGGAAAGTGTGTTTTTCTTCATAGCGAACAAAGGTTCTAACGATGTTACGGTTTCTGAAAACACAGAGGCTTCTTTCTTCCCGCACGCAACGCTCTCAAAGCGAGCGCGGCGTGACATCCATTGAGTTTGCGCTGATCGCGCCTCTTTTTGTGATGCTTCTTGTTGGCATCACAGAAATGTCGCTTATTTTTCTAGCCAATCACTTGCTGGAAAACGCGACCTATAACGCCTCACGCACGGGCAAGACGGGCTTTGTCACAGAAGGTCAGACACAACTTGAAACGGTCACAGGCGTCTTGTTGGCGCGCATCAGTGGCCTTGATCCCCTTCTTGATCCTGCCAAGCTCACGATCACAACGACATCATACGGCAGCCTGAGCGATATAGGCCAACCCGATCAAGGCACAGAAGAAAGTCTGGGCGCGGCCAGCGAGGTCGTCGTCTATACCATCACTTATCCATGGCAAATGTTCACGCCTCTTATCGGCAATTTGATCGGTGATGAAAACAGGGTGATTAACTTAACCTCTCGTATTGTGGTGCGCAATGAACCGACTGATTAAATCAGCAAAGCGTATCTTTCGCTCCGCCCCCTTTGCCATGCAGGAGAAGGGTTCTGTCGCCATTGAATTTGCCTTGGCACTGCCGATATGGATCGTCCTTTTGCTCGGCAGCTCAGATGCATCCTTTTTGCTGATCCTGTCACAACGTGTTGATCGCATCGCCTATTCCGTCACGGACATTGTGACCCAATCAGAAATGATAACCCTTAACGATTTGGATAACATTATGCTTGCGGCTGGACAATTGATGGAGCCCTTTCCCTTTGCCGCACAGGGCATCGTTGTCGTCAGCTCTGTTTACAAACCTGTCGGACAAGCGACCAAAATAAGCTGGCAATACGCGGGCGGCGGCTCACTTCTTCGCGCCAGCAAAATGGGCGTCGTTGGGTCAACGCCAGTTTTGCCCAATGGCCTCACCCTCAACGATAATGACAATGTTATCATCGCAGAGGTTTACTATGCTTTTACACCGCTTTTCATCAACGCAGGAATACTAAGCGCCAAAGACCTCTATCGCGTTGCCATCTATAAACCACGGCTTAGTCCCCTTATCACGCCGCCGACATAAAAGGAGAAGGATCATGATGTCACTTCGCTCACTTCTTTATTCCTCTTCAACGCTGCGCCGCTTTGCCAACGATGAAAAAGGCATGACTCTCCCCATGTTGGCTCTCACCTTCTTAAGCGTGATGGGTTTTGTGGGAACCTCTGTGGATATTGCAAGGTTGCAACTTGTCCAATCCCGCCTTTCCTTTTCGCTGGATGCCGCAGGGCTTGCCGCAGGATCGACCATGAGCACCAGCAATTTGAATGACGCGCTGGCCAAATATATGACGGCCAACTTCCCAGAAAATTATATGGGGGCGACCACGCCTTTCATTTCTACGCAAGTCTCCGAGGATAACATGGTGATCGATTTGGCGGCAACAACGACCATGCCAACAACTTTTATGAATGTTTTTGGCGTTAGCCATATGACTCTATCGGCCAC
>DYNT01000049.1 GCA_020720905.1 Micavibrio aeruginosavorus | reverse complement strand
CATTCACATCACGATTCATGTAGGGAAACCAAATAAAATAGCCGCACCGGATCGTCCGCGTTCTCATAATCCGGTCATAGGTGGATTCTTTGGTTGTTGCCACCGAAGCAGAAGGATTCCCGCGATCAGCAAACCGCATGGTTCCATAAGACGCTACCACGGCAATCACGATTATCATCAAAATGGAGGAAAACTTATTCATAAGGTTGATCCTTTCTTGTGTTGGCATTTTTTGTTTTTACTCTTTAATTCATTCACACTCTAACAACCCTCCCCTTGCGGGAGGGTCGAAAACGCGTCAGCGTTTTCGGGGAGGGGGCAATGTTCGAAAACCGTGTACCCTCTCTCTCGCCTCATGCCTGATCGTTTCCGCTACAGCGTCCACACCACGCAAAACGTCATCGTTGCTGAACCTTATAACCCTGTAACCCAAACCCTCAATAAACGCCTACCTCACCTTATCCAGCTTATCCGTTCCGTCATGGGATAAACCATCAATTTCAACAACTAGTTTCGCTGACAAACACACAAAATCGACAACATAGCGTGATAGAGAGTGTTGGAACCGAAACTTGATCTCCTTTTGCTCTGGATGTTCTCTTAAAACCTTCCACAAAACTCGCTCTATCATCGATCCTGTCTGACGAAGCCCTTTGGCTCGCTTAACAATACCCTCGCCATTTTTGTGTTTGGCGTTTTCCACCGTTTGACCCCTTCCCGAAATTGCTGCGCAATTTCGACCCTCCCGCAAGGGGAGGGTTATTATATCTCCCTCACCCCACGGCTTTCAGCAAACTTTCAAACACTTTGATCCCATCGGTGCAGCCGTGCAGAGGCTCGGCCACGCGTTCAGGGTGCGGCATCATGCCAAGCACGTTGCCCTTTTCGTTGATGATCCCCGCGATATCGTTCATCGAGCCATTGGGATTATCGATATAGCGAAACGCGACGCGCCCCTCGCCTTCCAGCTTTTTGATCGTCTCGGCCTCGGCAAAATAATTGCCCTCGCCATGCGCAACGGGAATAGAAACGGTCTGGCCTTTTTCATAACCCGCCGTGAAATCCGTGGCGTTATTCTCCACCTTCAAGCGCACCGAGCGACACACAAACTTCAAGCTGGTGTTACGGAGCAAAACGCCCGGCACAAGACCGGATTCGCATAAAATCTGAAAGCCATTGCAAATGCCGATCACGCGCACGCCTTTTTGCGCGCGCGCCACAACCTCACGCATCACGGGGGATTGCGCGGCCATTGCGCCTGTGCGCAAATAATCGCCATAAGAAAAACCACCTGGCAGGACGATAAGGTCAACATCGGGCAACGCCGCATCGCCATGCCACGCCATATGGGGCTTTTGCCCCGTGGCCAGCGTCAGCGCCCTTGCGGCGTCACGATCACAATTGGAACCCGGAAATACAACGACAGCAGCCTTCATCAGTGCCCACCCATCATGAGAATCAAAAAAAAAGAAAGTGTTATGGAAATCTATAGAGCCGCGCCGCCTCGCGCAAGGCTTGAGGTTCACGATTCTTGACGCCCTAAGCTGTTCATCGTTAAAGCCAGCGGCCAAGGCAACGGCTCACGACGCCGCCAAGGGTCTCAATTTGTTCCGTCGCCAGATCGGTAGCATAATGCATAGGATCGGTGTGCCCGAGAGCCAAAAGACCGTGCGGCAGCCCATCACGGATCACAAGGCGCACAAGAGCTTGCGACCGAATGGTAGGGGCTTTATCCCCATATAAATCCTTAAGCCCGCAAGGCACTTCCTCCAGCATCACATCACGGCCATTGATCCAGCGATTGACCATCCCTGGAGGAACAACCTTAAGACCATCATAATCGCCAGTATCCAACCACCCTCCTGCCTCTAAGAAAAAGCCAACGACCTCTTGATCCAGCAACGCGGCAAAATCATGGCCAATCAAACGCAAGGTTGCCGTGAAATCTGGCGCATCCATCAAAGCAAGGATCGCCGCGTTCATGCGGTCTTGGCGCTGCAGGTTTTCTTGCAAAAGATCGATTAAATCTTCATGCTCGGCCTTCAACTCATCATAGTCTTCTTGAAGACGCGCCGTTCTGTAGTGTTGGAAATCTTGCACGCCGTTGCCGGTACGAAGCTCTGGCGCGACAAGCTCTTCCATCAAGTCAGCGTTATCGACCAGAAAATCAGGATTCTCCATCAAAAAGCCGCGCACGTTTTCAGGCGTAAGGCCAGCGATAGCAAGATACGGGCGTTTTGATGAAGGATCCATAGGCGTACCCCGCGCGTTACACTGGAATGGTTTGACCGGTTTTCTTCCAGTCTTCAACAAACTGCGCTAACCCCTTATCCGTTAGGGGATGCCCGAACAATTGGCGAATGACTGACGGCGGGATGGTGGCCACGTCCGCGCCCATTCTGGCTGCTTCCACCACATGCATGGGCGAGCGCACCGAGGCCACCAGCACTTGCGTGTCAAAGGAAGGATAGGCACCATAAATCATGCAAATATCGGCGATCAAGTCCATGCCGCTTTGGCCAATATCGTCAAGCCGACCAACGAAAGGCGAGACGAATGTCGCACCTGCTTTAGCAGCCAAAATAGCCTGCGCCGCTGAAAAGCAAAGCGTCACATTGACCATCGTGCCATGGCTCGACAGGTTCTTACAAACTTTAAGGCCAGCAGGCGTCAAAGGAACCTTCACCGCAATGTTGTCCGCAATCTTGGCCAGCGTTTGAGCTTCGGCCATCATGGTGGCATAATCGGTAGAGGCAACCTCGGCGCTCACAGGCCCTTCGACAATGGCTGTGATCTCGCGGATCAATTCGATAAAGTTGCTATGTCCCGATTTTGCAACCAAAGAGGGATTGGTGGTCACGCCATCCAGCAGACCCGTTGCAGCCAGCTCTTTTATTTCGGACAAATCGGCGGTATCAACAAAAAACTTCATAAGACCTAAACTCCTTAAGGGTGCGATTCGACTATGGATGGGACAGTCTAACCAATGAACAGCCCAGATGCCAAGCCTTCAAAAAAACAACAGATGGAAACGGTGCGCGTTCTGCTGCCTTTGCCGTTGGGCAATGGGTATGATTACCTTGTTCCGCCCGATCTTTCCATCCCCCAAGGCTCCTTTGTGATGGTTCCCTTGGGGCGCAAGGAGGGGGTTATCGGCGTTGTGTGGGGCGAAGGCAGCGGGACGGTTGATCCTCGCAAGCTTAAGGCCATCACGTCTGTCCTTGATCTAGCGCCTTTGGATGAGATAACGCGGCGTTTTGTCACTTGGGTCGCGGGCTATACGCTCACCTCCGCCGGATCAATCCTTAAGATGGTACTGGGTGGGCAGCTGCGCCCCCTTAAGGAAAAGGACAAAGTGCCGGACACGTTGATAGAGTATAAAAGACTCATCCGCGCCGCAGACGCGGCGCAGCTGGATCCCCGCCTTCGCGGGGATGACGAAGGGAGAGAAGAGGATGACGAAGGGAGAGAAGAGGATAATACCCAAACCCTTCTTTCTAAATACGGCAACTATATCGACACCCTCGCCCCTACCCTCAGCGCCGAACAAGACAGCGCCGCCGCCGCTCTTACCTCTGCCGTCAAGGACAACGCCTTTTCCGTGACGCTTCTTGATGGTGTGACAGGCTCTGGCAAAACAGAAGTCTATGGCGAAGCGCTCGCGCAATGCTTTAAGGACGGTCAGCAAGCCCTTCTTTTATTGCCAGAAATTGCTATGACCGCCGCGCTCTTTTTGCGGCTGGAGGCGCGATTTGGCTTAGCCCCGACTCTGTGGCATTCCGGCCTGACCGAAAAACAGCGCCGTCTGAACTGGCACGCGATCAAGCAGGGTAAGGCGCGGTTTATTCTGGGGGCGCGCTCGGCCCTCTTCCTGCCCTATGCCGACCTTGGCCTGATCGTCGTGGATGAAGAACATGAGGGCGCGTATAAGCAAGAGGAAGGCGTTATCTATCACGGGCGCGACATGGCCGTGGTGCGGGCGAACCTTGGCGCAATCCCCATTGTGCTGGCTTCAGCCACGCCGTCGCTGGAGACGCTGCATAATGTCCAGCAAGGCAAATACCGCCATTTAATCCTGCGCCGCCGTTTTGGCGAGGCATCCATGCCCACCATCAAAATCGTTGATTTGCGGCATGAAAAAATGCCGACGCAAAGCTTCATCAGCGATCCCCTTTTGCAAGCCTTGCAAAGCGCGCTTGAAAACGGCCAGCAAGCTATGCTGTTTTTAAACCGGCGCGGCTATGCGCCGCTCACGCTATGCCGCGCTTGTGGGCTTCGCCTGCAATGCCCGTCTTGCACCAGTTGGATGATCGAGCATAAACGAACGGGTCGCCTGCACTGCCACCAATGCGGCTACAGCATGACGATCCCCAAGGCTTGCCCTGCTTGCGGGGCTGAGGATAAGTTCGCCGCCTGCGGTCCAGGTATTGAGCGCATTGCTGAGGAAATCGCGGCACGGCTGCCAGACGCTCGCACCGCCATCATGGCCAGCGATACCATTGCCGATGCCAAGGCCGCACAAGCGATGGTCAAACAGATGGACGATCACTCCATCGATCTTTTGATCGGCACGCAAATCATGGCCAAGGGCTATCACTTCCCGCGCCTGACGACTGTGGGCGTGATTGATGCCGACCTTGGGCTTGCAGGCGGCGATCCCCGCGCCGCCGAGAGAACCTTTCAGCTTTTGCAGCAAGTGGCAGGGCGCAGCGGTCGCGCCGAGGACGCAGGGACGGTCTATCTGCAAACCACCAACCCCGATCATCCCGTCATGCAAGCACTGATCAAGGGTGATCGCGATGCCTTTATGCAAGCCGAGATGCGCGAGCGGAAAAACTATCACCTGCCGCCCTTTGGCCGCCTTGCCACCATCACGATTGCCGGTGCGGATAAGCAACAAGTTATCGACGTCGCGCGCCTGATTGCCAGCGTCGCGCCCCAGACTATGAACATGAGGATTCTTGGCCCCGCCCCCGCGCCGTTCGCCATCCTGCGCGGCAAGCATCGCTATCGCCTGATGGTACAGACAGCAAGTCGGGGCGTTGCTCTTTCCAGTGCGCTTGGCGCGTGGATCGCGCCACTATCCCTCCCTCGCACGATCAAGGTGCAAGTGGATATTGATCCCTATAGCTTTTTATAGGGCCCTCACCCGCATCAAACAGCCGTCCACCCACCATCGATGGTATAGCTTGCGCCTGTAATTTGCCGCGCAGCGTCAGAGCATAAGAAGACGGCCAGCGCCCCGATATCCTCAGGCGAGGCGAACTGCTTAGAGGGCTGTTTTTCCGATAAAAGCTTGGCCGAGGCCTCTTCATTCGTCAAGCCATCACGTTGCGCGATGGCGTCAATTTGCGCTTGCACCAGCGGCGTTAAAACCCATCCGGGACAGATGGCGTTACACGTCACGCCACTGCCCGCCGCTTCTAACGCCACAACCTTGGTCATGCCCAAAACGGCATGCTTAGCGCCGACATAAGCAACTTTATTCGGGCTGGCGACAAGGCCATGCGCCGAGGAAATATTAATAATGCGCCCCCACCCCTTTTCACGCATAAGGGGAAGCGCCTTGCGCGTTGTATAAAACACGGACGACATATTGGTCGCGATCACAGCGTCCCATTTCTCTAAAGGAAACTGCTCAACCGGTGCGACAAACTGAATGCCCGCGTTATTCACCACAATATCGATAGAGCTAAAGGCTGCAAGCGTCGCGTCCATCATCGCGTTGATCTGCTCAACCTTGCCAACATCCGCGCCGTTATAATCAACGCGCACCCCCAAGGCAGCAATTTCAGCCTTGGCGGCCGTCACGGTTGCTTCATCCGCAAAGCCGTTGAGCATGATATTCACGCCCTCCTTAGCCAAAGAACACGCAATACCAAAACCAATACCACTGGTTGAACCCGTAACAATAGCCGTTTTACCTTTAAGCATAACGATGCCTCCCCTGCTGCAATGTGGAAGAAAGTTTAGGTGGACGGAGGTTAAAAATTGATTAGGTTTTTGCGATGGTAAAGGGAATTCTTTCCAACAAAATCATGGCTATCGCCTCTCTCAACACAGAAATTGGCTCATGAATTCTCTATAAATAAGGGAGAATCCGTGAATCACGTAGAATTCCAATCAGTCAAGCGGAATTTGACAGGTGGTAAGAATGATAAAATGAGCGCCAACAGGATAGCTCTGGACAGACTTCTTTGATTTCTATAGACAAAAGCAACATGATAGATAACAAAGGAATCGCCCCCCATGTTCTTGCGCCCTTGGAATTTCATTCCCCATGACACAAAAATCGATTTTGTCGCCAAACGCTGGTGGGGGTTTTCGGCGACTTTGGTGCTGACCATCGCAACCGTTGTTTCTTTGGCGCTCAACGGCCTTAACCTTGGCATTGATTTTAAAGGTGGCATCTTAATCGAAGCCAAAGCGCCGCAAGCCGTTGATATCGCCACCCTACGCACCACGCTTGGCTCTCTTGCCCTTGGCGAAGTGACCTTGCAAGAGTTTGGCAATCCCACTGATGTTTTAATCAGCGTGCAACGGCAAGAGGGCGATGAAACCGCCCAGCAGCGCGCCGTTCAGTTGATCCGCGAAAAAATGGGAACCAGCTATGAATACCGCCGCGTTGAAGTCGTCGGCCCCACCGTCGGCAAAGAGCTTTTTCAAGCAGGCGCTCTTGCCACGTTCTTTGCCGTTCTGGCCATCGCCATTTACGTCGGCTTTCGCTTTGAATGGCAATTCGGCGTTGCCGCCTTTACCGCCACCCTCCACGATGTTCTGGTGACCGTGGGACTTTATTCCGTCTTTCAGCTTGATTTTAATTTGACGGCTATTGCAGCTCTTTTGACGCTGGCGGGCTATTCCATCAACGATACCGTTGTTGTTTTTGATCGCATCCGCGAAACGCTGCGCCGCCACAAAGCCACCAGCCTGAAAGACGTGATCAACGATTCCGTTAATCAAACGCTCTCGCGCACCTTGATGACGGCGGGGGTTACGATTTTGGCGCTTCTCCCCCTTCTTATTTCCGGAGGGCCGACGTTGTTCAACTTCTCGGTCGCTATTACATGGGGCATTTTGGTGGGGACGTATTCGTCCATCTATGTGGCGGCGTCATTCCTTCTTTATATGCCGCCTTTACGCCGGATTGACCTTAAGAAAAAATAAAAAGCACAGGCAGCAAGCCCAGAAACAGGAACGGCGCGAAGTGAACGTATTCATGCCCAGCATAAGTTGGGCTAAACTGCCGCCACACCTTGCGCACCCCCAGCCATACAAGGGCGAACCAAGAGGCCACCACCCACGCCCACGCCACAGGCGCAAGACCAAACCCCAAGACGGCCAACGCCGTCCATTTGACATCGCCAAACCCAAAGGCATCATGATTGGCGAGCCTGAAATAAATATAATTAGCCAGTCTTAAAACAGCGACCGCCGCCGCCGCGTAAAGAAACTGCTGCCCCGCCACAAGCCATCCTACATAATAGGCCAACGATAGAAGGGCGAACAAAAACATCCCCCCCAAAGGCACATCAGGAACGCGCCCTGTTCGCGCATCAACCCACGCCCCCCACGCAAGCACAAGCAAAATCAAAGACGGCACAAACCAAAGAGGCTGCGGATACGAAGCCTTAAGAACAACCATGATGGAAGGGATATCAAGCACCATAAAAAAACCTAGCCCACGGCCTTAAGCGGCTGCGCCTCGTCTTCATCAAACGGCGCATCAGGATCAAACGGTTCTTTTGAGAGAAAGACATCTTCGTGCGCGATCTGCCCCAAATCCCAAAGACGCTCAGCCGTTTCACGCGCCATCTCTCTCCACCGAGCCGTTTCGGCTTGGTTGAGCGTGAGCATTTGTTCTAAATCAAAGGCGCGTTTGCGCCAAAACTCGATCTGCGCGGTTAGGTTCTGGTTCTGTTCAACATGCGCATCCAAATCATCATGCAACTGATCAATTTTGGCTTCCAATTGAACATTGACAGGCGAAAAGAAACCACGCGACCGCGAAAAACCAGAATGCCGCGCAACCTGCGCTAAATCAGAAAAAGCCAAGCCATGGCGCGACAAAATGCGACGCGCCATGCGAAGCGCGCCCAAGGCCTCTCCCTCTTGATCGGAATCGGCCAGCGCAAGGACTTTGTCCAGTTGATCAACAACCCTTTCGTTCATCTTTTTTTCTTACCACAAAAAAAAAGGGCTTCCAAGCTATCCCTTGCGGCTCCGCAAAACCTGCTCAAAGTGCGAGAGCTGGACAATGGGGGGAAGCCCCCCCTCTGCCGCGTTAAGCGACCGCCGGATAGCAAGCAAGCCGACGCGGTTACACAAGGAAACAATCTCGGCAGGCGACATGCCTTGGGTATGATCGGCCAATTGGTCAAAATCGACATCTGCCGAAAGGGGCAGTTTGCGGGCATGGATCTGAAGTATCTTTTTGCGCACCGCGCCATCAGGCATCGGCAGCGTCATCGCAAAATCAAAACGCCCAGGACGCAACATTTCCGACGTCAACCGATCCGGCCTGTTTGTCGCGGCCACCACCACCACGCCGGACAGAAACGGCAAAGCATCCATTTCAGCCATCAGCTGCGCGACAAAAGGATGTTGATAGGTCGTTTCATCGGTATCACCACCAACGGGCTCAAACAACGCATCGATATTATCGAAAAACACAAGGCAGGGAGCCTTACGCCGCGCCAAAGAAAAACTTTCAACCAAAAAATTAGTGCTGTTTTTTTGATCACGCGCCAGCATCGATGGACAAGAAACCTCAATATAATGGATGGGCATCTGCGCGGCAAGCGCCCGCATAAGCAATGTCTTGCCCGTC
>DYNT01000203.1 GCA_020720905.1 Micavibrio aeruginosavorus | reverse complement strand
ATGGACCAAATGCTTATTCGCGGTGGCAAGCCGCTGAACGGAAAAATTCATATCAGCGGGGCGAAGAATGCCACGCTGCCTTTGCTGACGGCTTGCTTGCTGACGGATGAGGCTCTTGTGCTTTCCAATGTGCCTCAACTCGCCGATATTGCGACGATGGGAACCTTGTTAAGCCAGCATGGCGCGAACCTTAGCTTGCAGGCAGGTGAGGGCGGCTTTGGCCACACGGTAGAGCTTCATGCCAAGACGATTGCCAGCACGACCGCGCCTTATGACCTTGTGCGCAAGATGCGGGCGAGCATCCTTGTGCTGGGGCCTTTGCTGGCGCGTTGCCGCGAGGCGAAGGTGTCTCTACCGGGGGGCTGTGCGATTGGCACGCGCCCCGTTGATCTGCATATCGCAGCGCTAGAGAAAATGGGCGCTGTGATCACGATTGAGGACGGCTATATCAATGCTGCCGCGCCGCAAGGGTTAAAGGGCGCTGAGATTACCTTTCCGATGGTGACCGTCACGGGCACGGAAAACATCTTGATGGCGGCCACGCTGGCCAAGGGTGAGACGATCTTGAACAATGCCGCGCGTGAGCCTGAAGTGGGCGATCTGGCGCAGTGCCTTGTCGCGATGGGCGCAGAGATTGACGGCATTGGAACGGATTGTTTGCGCATTCAGGGCAAGGATCGCCTGCATGGCGTAAGTCACACCGTCATTGCGGATCGCATCGAAGCGGGCACGTTTGCGATGGCCTCTGCCATTACGAATGGCGATCTTGAGCTTATCGGCGCAAGGATGGATGGCCTTAAAAACGTGTTTGACGTTTTGGCCAAAGCGGGCGTTTTGGCCGAGGAAACGGCAAGCGGCATTCGTGTGCGTCGCGCCAAGGAAACGCTGACGGGCGTTGACGTGATGACCGAGCCTTTTCCGGGCTTTCCCACGGATTTGCAGGCGCAGATGATGGCACTGATGGCCGTGGCCGACGGCGCGGCGATGATCACGGAAACGATTTTCGAAAACCGCTTTATGCACGTGCCTGAACTGGCGCGTATGGGGGCGAACATCACGGTTCATGGATCGTCGGCCATGGTGCGTGGCGTGAAGAAGCTGAAAGGCGCGCCTGTGATGGCGACCGATCTTCGCGCTTCAGTATCGCTGGCTTTGGCGGGTTTGGCGGCTGAAGGTGAGACGATCCTATCCCGTCTTTACCACCTTGATCGCGGTTATGAGCGTCTTGAAGAAAAGTTGAGCGCTTGCGGTGCGGACATCCGGCGGGTGAAGAAACCCATTTCCTAAATTGGCAAGCCAAGTCAAGATTTTCTTTTTCATCACAGCACATCAAATCGGATTTCGGATAGTTTTTCGGCGCCAACGCGCCACAAAACTTCCGGAATGATGGCTTTTAGGAAGAACGATAGTGATGCAAGATCCCTAATCCTTGAAAAATAAGGGAAAAGATTTCCTCTGCAGGCCTCTTTTCCCCCTGAAACAAAGAAAAACCAAGAAACTTGACAAAAGGGCGGGTTTCCGTGACATTGCGCCACACCTTACGTAACGGATTAGAAATAGGATAACGGAAAATGGCTAAGACAAAGAATGACATCAAGCTCGTCAGCACG
>DYNT01000048.1 GCA_020720905.1 Micavibrio aeruginosavorus | reverse complement strand
GAGCACGTCCTTGGTAAGGACGGGGTCCGCGGTTCAATTCCGCGCGGCAGCACCAGTTTTTCTTTTATGTTTCAAAGACTTCCCCCTCTCTTGGGATAGAGCACATCCCTAACATGAGAGTATAGTATGAGAGTAAAACGCCGTTTTTTATCCATTTTGGAGTGGCGTCTCCTTTTCTGGCGGGAAAGAACAATGGCTAACATTATTCGCATCCTTTGCATCTAAAAACCCATCTGCCGACAATCCATTTTTCAATCAGGATTCTGGCGTATAAGAAATCGGACAATTCACTGGCCAACTAATCGGACATTTGTATTGAACGCTGACACAGGCAATCACCTCTTGCCAACTAGCCCATCAATATGGTGATAATAAAAGTATGAGTTATCATCTTGCCCCTGCGCTGTTTTTTTGCCCCTTCTGCGCCTCTTGTCACAAGGCCACCCGAACGTGCGGGTTGAGTGGGATTTTTGTTGTTTGAATCCCTGCAAGCCCAAAGCAACGCATCACTGAATACAGCTGCTTATTATTTTTATGGAGAATCCTATGGCGTGCGTTAACTGCTCTGAAAAGAAATCCGTGAACATCACCTTGCCTGATGGCACCATCAAAATATTTGAATCATCTGTGACGGGCGCTGAGCTTGCTGCGTCGATTGGCGCGGGATTGGCCAAGGCCGCGCTGGCTGTGAAGATCAAGGACACGCTGTGCGATTTGTCCTTGCCGATTGAGGGCGATGCAAAGGTTGAGATTATCACGCGTAAATCTGCGGAAGCGCTTGAGCTGATCCGCCACGATGCGGCGCATGTGATGGCCGAGGCCGTGCAAGAACTTTTTCCTGATACGCAAGTAACCATAGGGCCGTCGATTGAAAACGGCTTTTACTATGACTTTGCGCGAGAGCAGCCTTTCTCGACCGAGGATTTCCCCAAGATCGAAGAGAAAATGCGCGAGATTATCAAGCGTGATACGCCGCTTGAGCGCAAGGTGATGAGCCGCATTGACGCCATCAAACATTTTGAAGCGAAGGGCGAGGCGTACAAGGTTGAGTTGATCCGCGATTTGCCAGAAGATCAAACCATCACAGTTTATCATCAAGGCGCGTGGTGCGATTTGTGCCGTGGGCCACACTTGCCTTCCACGGGTGCGGTGGGTAGCGCGTTTAAGCTGACCAAATTGGCGGGCGCGTACTGGCGCGGCGACAGCAAAAACGCGATGCTTCAGCGCATCTATGGCACGGCATGGCGCGATGAGAAGGAGCTGGCCGATTATCTGGCGATGATTGAGGAAGCCGAAAAGCGCGATCATCGCAAGTTGGGGCGCGAGCTTGACCTCTTCCATTTCCAAGATGAAGCACCAGGGCAAGTGTTTTGGCATCCGAATGGCTGGACGCTTTACTTGACGCTGATGGAATACATGCGGCGCAAAATTAAAGCGTATGGCTATACCGAGATTAACACGCCGCAGATGATGGAGGCGACCTTTTGGAAAGCGTCAGGGCATTGGGATAAATATCGCCCCAATATGTTTGTGATTAACGAAGAGGGGCATGAGCATCCCTATGCCATCAAGCCGATGAGCTGCCCTGGTGGCGCGCAGGTGTACATGAGCGCCTCGCGCAGCTATCGCCAGCTTCCTTTGTTGATGGCTGAGTTTGGCCATGTGTTCCGGCGCGAAGCTTCAGGGGCGCGGCATGGGTTGATGCGCGTGCAGGCCTTCACGCAGGATGATGCGCATATTTATTGCACGCCAGAGCAGCTTGAAGGCGAAGTCATAAAGATGTGCGATTTGATCAGGGACGTGTACACCGACGTTGGCCTTGCCGATAGCATCACGGTTCATTTCTCCACTCGTCCGCCAGAGCATATCGGGACGGAAGAAGATTGGGACAAGGCCGAGGCCGCTTTGCGCGTTGTGTGCGACCGCATCAACATGAAATGGGTTCTCAACGAAGGCGATGGGGCGTTTTATGCGCCTAAGCTTGACTTCGTGATCAAGGATGCGATTGGCCGTGAATGGCAGTGCGGCACGATTCAGGTGGATATGAACATGCCGCGCCGTCTGGGGCTTAGCTATATTGGTGAAGACGGTGGCAAGCATGTGCCGCATATGATCCATCGCGCCATCTTGGGTTCTATTGAACGCTTTATCGGTGTGATGATCGAACATTACGCGGGCAAGTTCCCCTTCTGGTTGGCTCCCACGCAGGCGGTTGTTTGCACCATCACCAATGATGC
The DNA here is from genome assembly GCA_020720905.1 of Micavibrio aeruginosavorus. Taxonomy (GTDB): domain Bacteria; phylum Pseudomonadota; class Alphaproteobacteria; order UBA9219; family UBA9219; genus UBA8914. The sequence goes on along the minus strand of DYNT01000048.1, from coordinate 6,651 downwards.
CGATTCTTATGCGGAAACGGTCTATCAAAAGCTGCTTGCAGCGGGGCTTCGCGCTCAGATTGATTTGCGCGGCGAGAAGATCAACGCCAAAGTGCGCGATCATTCTTTGCAGAAAATCCCTGCTCTGCTGGTGGTGGGTAAGAAGGAGGCCGAGGGTCAAAGCGTGGCTCTTCGCCGCCTTGACGGCCAAAGCCAAGAGGTCGTTGGCCTTGATGAGGCCATCGAAAGACTGGTCAAAGAAGCCACACCTCCCGATTTATTGCGGAAGGCATAATGGTTTTATCCCAAAGATAAGGGCATGCTTGGTGAGGGGTGTGGAAAGCGCTGGGCTAAAAATGCGTCCATTTCTTCCTGCGCCCTATGACACAGCCGCGTGTCATCAGCGTTCCGTTTTCTCAATGTTCGCATGACGAGGCCAACACCTGTGATGGCTTTTGAGCTGTGTGTTGGGCTTAAGTCTTTGGCAAGGTATAAAAGCGCCATTGCTGTTCTCTCTTCGAAGAGGCTTCCCGTTTGGCTTTTGTTGAAGGCGCGGCGTGCTTCTTCAAAAGCGCACGCGATGCCAAAATGCTTGGGAATATCTTGCATGATGAGGTCATACCATGTCGTTATCAGTACCTTATCAGAAAAATCAACACGCTTTAAAATGCGTTCATGCGTCTCTTGTAAATGTGCCTTATTGCTCTGCGATAGAGACTTAAAAAGCCCCTTAAAAACATCTTGTGGATTATAGGCGGCTTTAGATTCAGTCACTATAAGCTCTCCTTCTAAGGGGATTGATATCAAAAATGGTTGGGGCGGGAGGGATCGAACCTCCGCATGGTGGAATCAAAATCCACTGCCTTACCGCTTGGCGACGCCCCAACAAAACAAATGAGGCAAGGATGTGAGACCTTGCCGCAAAATCTGCTCTAACCACGCCTATTGATTGAACTCTATGCCTTCACAGCAGGGTGGCGGAGGCGCACCATAGCTCTTCAAAAAAATTTTTGCAACCACCCTTCTAAGCCTGTATCGGCGATCAACGAATTGTCCGATTAAATAGCCAATGAAATGTCCGATAGTTCCCCTTTTGTACACGGGGGGCTGAGATGAAAATCGAACGGGCAATTCAGGAGGGTTTAAGGCGTTAGTCTAACACCCGCTATCGCCAAACAGCGTGGCCATGCCGCATAATGAGCCGAAGAGCGAAACGGGGTCATAGCCAGCATTGGGCACGATCCGCAGTGTATGGCTCAAAGCCGTATCGCCAAAGCTTTTGGACAGATACTGCCCATAATTCTTCCCTCGCGTTGTGCGATCCGCTCCTTGCGCCATCGCGGCGCAAGACTGATCCAAATAGTGATCCACAAGAATCTTATCCCCCACCAAATAGACCACAGGCTGTTCAGGATAAGCCAAACGGATGGCGTTGGCGCCTGCACTTTTGGCATAGGCATTCAACGATGCAAGGCCATAAGGATACGCATTGACATTGGGGCAAGCGGCGGCATCCGGCGCGGCAAAGCGGCCCCCTGCCGAGACAGGGCGCGAGGCCGTCAAATAAAGATAGGATGAAGGGTTCGCCGCAACAAAGCTTATGGGCAACCCCTCTTTCTTTAAAACAGAGGGCGCTTTTCCCACGGCCGCGTAACGCTGCACAAAATCGCCCCCTTGCCCATGCCCCGCCAGAACGATTTTCTCCAACAGAGGGAACCTCTCACGATCCGAAAGATACAAAAGCAGAATGTCCAGCGCGGTATAGGAACTGATCCCACGCTGCCGCGATTCTAACAGGGACTCACCGCCCCACTGCCAACCATCGTCAAGGCGCCAACGCGCAACCTGACGCCCCGAATCGGGCAAAAACTTAGCAAAGCGAATAATATCGACATCTAAAGGAAACTGCGGCGCAAGGATAAGCGTTGGCTCCCCTTCCGAACCGGATAGCGTCATCAAAGTCGCGATGCCATCCGCCGCGCCGCGTGTCATATCATGAATAAACACGATCACACGTGTGACCTGCGTGTGATCATCATCAAGAGCCATGCTGCTGGCAACGGGCAAAAGCTGTGGCACAACTTTTCCGCCCAAGCCACCCAAAGGAAGGATCGGGATAAATTGTTTGGGCAGCGCCGCAATGGGAGGAATGCCCCTGTCCTTTTCAGTCTTTTCCATTTTGCCTTCTGGAATAAAAAGAACAGCCTCACGTTCAACCATAAGGTCGGCGGCTTCTCGTGCTTGCTGTGTCAAAGCGGGAGGCTTACTAAGATCAACCGTTTTGGGGGCTTGTTGCGCCCAGCCTTCAAACCCGTCCCCTTGTGCAAAGTCGCCTTCGGCGGAAGAGGTGGAGTCGATCACAACAGGCGGATCATCGGCAATCATAGGCGCGGCATAAACTTTATAGGGCGCAGAGGTTTCCTCTTTGCGCGCCGCGTCTTTGGCAGAGGTGGCTTGCTCAGGCTCAAGACGCTTGGCCTTGATCAGCGAGGGGGTTTCATGGCGCTCATCCTTCTTATCCTCTTTTTTCTCCTCGCTTGGAGGAAGACTAGCGCCGCCAAGTTTTGACACAACAGAATCAAAAGCGCCTGAAACACCATCAAGAACAGAATCAACCGATACGATTGAATCGGCGGGAACCTCGCGTGCGCCTGTCTGAATCTCACCAGACGTTGATAAAGCGCCTGCCTGCGCCATCATTGGCAGCCACATCCCCAAAAGAATAAGCCACAGGAGATTTCTCACTTGTTTTACCCCTCCACTCGTGGAAAAATTACGCTTCGCATTAGATGACATAAAGACGCCCCATGACAAGCCCCCATCCAACAGAAAAACCGTTGCGCGTTGCCGCGCTCATCGACCTGCCCCTCTCGCCCCTATCGGGGGGACATGCGCGGGGCTGGGAAAATCTGGCTAAGGCGGCGGCTGCAACCGATCTGCCCCTTGACTTCACGGCCTATTTTTCTGGCGATACGTCCATGGTGGAGCTAAGCGCGAAGGCAAGGATCAAGCGCTTGCCCCCTGTCTTTAGCACAAGCCGCCTCAAGTTCCTGCTCTACGTGCCTGACAACACGGATTTGGGACGCTATCATAAAGAGCTTGCCAAAGAGCTGGAGAGTTATGACATCATCGTCACGACAGATGGCTTCTTCTGTTTCGCGCAAACGGCAGAAAAAGTAAGCCGCAAGCGCGGCATTCCTCTGATAACGTCTTTCCATACCGACACGCCCGCCTATGCGCGTATCTTTACGCGCCTCACCATCGAAAAGCTTTTTGGGAAAAGTTGGCTCTCTTCCTTTTTACTGAACGGTATGCGCCTTCCTGAAAAACAGGAGGCTGCAAAAATGAAACGCCTTACCCACCATCTACGCGCATGCAGCGCCGCATTCTATAAACGGGATGAGGATAAAAAGACCGCCGCCGCCATCCTAGGCGAAGAGAATGTCCATGGTGTGCGCATTGGCACCGACCGCTCTCTTTTCGGCCCCCATCGGCGCGACCGCGCAGGCGTTGAGATGGACTATGACGTTCCTCATGATTCCATTATTGTCCTTTTCGTCGGACGGCTGGATGAAGGCAAAAACATTTACACCCTTATCGGCGCCATGGAAAACCTGATTGCCGAGGGACGCGCTATCCATCTGATTACGGCAGGCGTTGGCCCCGCCGATCAAGACCTGCGCGAGCGTCTTGGCGATCACGTCACGGTGGCGGGACAAGTCAGCCCAGAAGAAATCGCCCGCCTGTACGCCAGCGTGGATGTGTTTGCCCTTCCCTCTGAAGTAGAGATCCGCAACACAGCCTCGGTAGAAGCCATTGTCTCCGGCCTTCCCATCCTTGTTTCCGAAAAAAGCGGCATCGCCGCGCTGTGCGATAACACGCCCGCCATGCTGGTTGTGCCCAGCGGCGTTGAGGCATGGACCAAAACTTTGCGCGATGTGACAGGATCGACCAACACGCGCCTTCATATGGCCAAAGTGGCACGCGCCTATGCCGACACGTCCATTGCTCGTTGGCAAGATGTTTTAGAAAACGACTTTTATCCTGTCTGGAAAAAAGCGATGAAAGAGAAAAAACACCATGGCTGATTTTGGCCGCCGCATCCTTATTCTTGTACCCCATCCCGATGACGAGGTGGTGGCGTGCGCTGCAACGATAGGCCGCGCACAGACAGAAGGAGCCAAGGTTTACATGCTTTATCTAACCCATGGGTGCATCGCGCAAAGCGTCATGTGGCCATGGAAGCGCGGCCATTATCGTTCGTCTATCGCTCGCCGCCATAAGGAGGCCGAGCTGGTCGCCAAGCGGCTGAAGGTCAAACCCCTTGCTTTTGCGGATCGTCCGGCGCGGCACGTTGCTTTGGCGTTGCCACAAGTTCTTGAAGAAATCCGTTACGCCATGGCCTCGCACGCCCTTGATCAGTTGTGGGTTCCCGCCTATGAAGGCGGCCATGCCGATCATGATGCGATCAACGGAGCGTGCAGCCTTTTAAAACAAGACATCAGTATTCTTGAATTTTCAGAATATAATGCTGCTCAAGGCACAACGCACTCTAACCATTTTCCTGCGCCCAATGGTTCTGAGGTTCTTGTGCGCTTGACGGACGAGGAAAAAGGCAACAAGCAAACCTTGCTTCATCTTTATGCCTCAGAACGCGCCAACCTTGGCTATGTTAAAACGGATCATGAAGTCTTTCGCCCTCTGGCCACCTATGACTATGCCAAGCCGCCGCATGAAGGCACGTTGTGGTATGCTCGCTTCCAGTGGGTTCCTTTTCGCCATCCCCGCATTGATTTCACAAAACCAGCGCAGGTGAGCGAAGCCATCGAGGCGCTTAGACCAACGGTTACAATTAATGCCCCATGAACGAACAAACACTCAACGTCATCCCGCTGAAAAGCGGGATCCAGCGCCGAGCGTCCGCGAGGCATAAGACTCATACGCGCCGTAGACACGGCGCGCTGGATACCGGCCTTCGCCGGTATGACGCTAGAGGAAAAAACATGCCCATGAGAGTCAGCCTTTATAGCCGCGGGTATTAGACAGACCCTCTAACGTAACGCCGCAAACCAGCGTTAAAAACAAAGAGCGCAAGCGCGCCATAAAAAACGACCGCGCCAATCAGCAACGCGAAAAGCGCCGCATCGAACGCTCGCGTTAATTGAACGGGGATATAGGTGATGAATCCGGCAGGAATGATCGTAAACGCCACAGCCTTCAGCGCAAAGGGCTGCCCGTGGAGAATGTTACCCGTAAAGATCAGCAGCATTTCAAAAAGCTGATCGGGAAAGCGCGGGCTGCCCTTAAGCCAAAAGGCCAACGCATACATGATCACAAGCACCGAAAGCAGCAAGACCGATGACAGCATCGCCAAAAACAAAAACCACGGTAAACTTGAAACCGGCATCCCGCCCAACGTCAACCAAATCACGGGGCCATACAGAATATCGCCAAGGCTGGCGGGCGAAGAGGCGCTCATCAACAACGCTGGCAGCACTGCACGGGGGCGCGTGATAAACGCGTCCAACGATCCGTCTTGAATCCAGTACGCGATGTTCCGCACGCCGTAAAAGAAAAACATGCAAAAGCCAAAGGATGAGGAAAAAATGCTGATAATCCGCATATAGTCCGGCAACTGCCAGCCTTTTAAATCTCCGACAGATTGGAAAAAGAGGATCCATATAATAAAAAACATCGTGTTTTGAATCATCATAAAGAACGACATGACAAACAGGCGCTTGGGATTGTTCGTATGATCGCTCATGTTCGCCAGCATCAACGACCAAAGATAGGAAAGCGTTTTGATCATAACCCCTCCCCCGCTTGCACCTTGCGCAGCACGACGCCGTCAAACCAACGCAAAGCGACAAGGGCAACGACAGCCCAGAAAACTTGGTGCAAAAACGCAAGCGCGTAATAAAGCGCAGAGTGATGCAAAGCCCAACTCCCCGCCGCCGCAAGGACAGCGGGAAAGGGCGTTGCCCACATGAAGCCTTTCATCCACAGCGGATAAAACGCCATCGGCCAGATCATCGCGCCGAAAAGGAACACGGCCTTTTGCCAAACCCATGAAGCCGATTCAGCCTGCACAAACCACAAACACGACGCGCCGATCATATAAAACGCGCATTCCGTTATTACCGCGCCAAGCGGGATACTTAAAAGCATGCCGATTGTTTGAAGCGGCGTCATCACAAAACCACCCGCCAGCAAGGCCGTCACGCCCATCATCGGCAGCAATAACACCGCAAGACGCGCTGCCGTCTCGCCGCCCCAAATCATCACGCGAGTCAAACTTGTGGGATAGGGACGCAATAACGACAAGCTTATCTGCCCACTTTGAAAATCGCTTTGCACCTCTTTAAAAACCCACGAAACGCAGGAAAACAAAATATATTCCGTAATCGCCAAATACCAAATAAGTTGCGCGTGGCTATAGCCATGCTTGGCCAAATCGGCAGGCGTGATCATTTTAATGATGCCCGCATAAAACACCATGATGGTCGCATAAACCAAAAAAGCGCCGCCAAAGAGTATCTTTTGCTGCATCGTCTGCCTGAAGCCATAGCCAACAGCGATCCGCAACACGCGAAGTGAAAAAGACAACGCCCCCATCACGTCCTCGCCTTCTTCATTTGAAGGTAGATTGTTTTGATAATCTCCTCCAACGGC
>DYNT01000047.1 GCA_020720905.1 Micavibrio aeruginosavorus | reverse complement strand
TGGCCGCGTTTGCTTGTTTCTCTTTGGTTTATGCGGTTTGGCGGGGAAAAATTTCTCGGGTTTTCAAGCGGACGGACTATACTTTACTTTTGACCCCTCCCCGAAATTTCTTCTCGCTTCGCGATCAGAAATTTCGACCCTCTCGCAAGGGGAGGGTGGGTCGTTAACTCAGCGCCATAGATCTCATGGCAGAAGATATCCTGTTGACGGCACAACCTGTTCTCTTTTAGTCTGACGGGATTAATACGGAATCGAGACGATTCGAAAGGAATAAGAATGAAGCGCCTCAAAACCGCTCTTGAAAAGCTTGATGAAACAATCTCTGACCTTGAGGATGCTGTTGGGTGTGATGCCACCGCACGCGCTCAATCCCAAAAGAAACTGAACGATATTTTGAAACAAACCAAAGCGCGGGAAGCCAACGTCCTTGCCGTTACGCAAAAGGTGGCCTTGCGCCTTGATCAAACCATCGATCACGTCGAAAAGATTTTGAAGAGATAAAGGGACAAAAGCAGCATGACCAAACATCCCGCCAAAAGCGAACAAACCGCCCCCGTCCCCACAACCAAAGTCGGCGTCACGCTGCATGGCCGCGAATACATTGTCGCGTGCGATGCAGGGGAAGAGCGCAAACTGGCTGAGCTTGTTAAACTGGTGGACAGCAAGATCAACGAAGTCGTGGGCAAAGGAACAAACGCCAGCGAAACGCGCCTGTTTATGCTGGCGTGCCTTTTGCTGGCGGATGAGCTGATCGAAACGCGCAAACTGGCAACAACGGGACGCAAAGCCGATGAAGACCTGCTGATCGCCGCCGTCAATCACTTGCAAGGCCGCGTCGCCTCGATCGCCGCACAGGTTGGAAAAACGCAATAGAGTTCCTGCCTAACTTTTCTATAGAATCGTCATTCCGAATAATTTCCGCCCCTTCTTCCCCGTCCTTGCGAGCGACCGCAGGGAGCGCGGCAATCCATCTCCTGAACTTTCCACCAAAATCCCCCTTCGCCATTTCAGGCGATGGATCGCCACGTCGCCCTACGGGCTCCTCGCGATGCCGAGGGGAGTTACGGAAATAAACTGGTTTAGCCATAAAGGCGCATTAACCAACAGCCCGAATCCCCCATCCGATCAAGCCCAAAAAATAATTGTTACGTTAACGATAATATCGTGGATTTTATTCAATTTATTTTAAGTTTTTAGGCGAATAATAGACATATTAGAGGCAAGTTTAGGTTTAATTTTTTGACAAAAGGGGGTTGCCATGATGCTCTCGAAAAATACGGCGTCCGTTTTGATCGATATGATCGAAAACCGATTGGCCATGATCCAGATCAGTGATCGAGAAGAACTCCGCGAAGTGATGACCTTGCAACGCTGCCTTTCCGAGATCAACGGGCTGATGACGACAAGCCGCGAGCCCCATGCGCATGAGGATGAAGGAATCCCCACCCGTGGCCGCCGCCGCAAGTTTGAATCCCTGTTGGACGATTTCGCACACCAGAATCATGCTGTGAGACAACAAGCTTAAAAAAGAAACGAGACAACACCAACCCCCAGAGAAAAACGCTACGGTTCACCCCGTGGCGTTTTTTATTTTTCCATTGACCTTGCCGCCGCTTTGCCCCGATGGAGATTGGCCGTTATACACAGGAGCGTTGGGGGAATGAGCAGCGCAACAAATATCTTACCCTGATCGAGACTTGTTTTCAGCAACTCGCCGAGCATCCCGCTAGGGGAAAAGATTGCAGTGCTATTCGAGCAGGATACCGAAAAATAAATGTTGGAAGCCATGTCGTTTTCTATCGCCAAAAGAGCAAAAACAACATCGAGAGCGTCCGTATCTTACACGGGCGCATGGATATTGAGTCAAACCTTTCCTCGCCTTTGCCCTGATCCCTGATCTGTTTTTGGGGCAGTGCGGGCCTCGTGATCGGACGAAGACGGAAGGGCGTGGAATGGGCGCACGATGACGAAGGGTGGGATAGAAGGAACTCCCGTCAAGGTTTTATGCGTTCTTTCATAGAGTGATGGATATCAACCGCCTCTTTCCATGGCTTGCCATCGATGCTCAGCATTTTCAGCTTCATCGCGCCGCTCGGCAAAATCGCAACGTCCATGGTCACGCGAGAAAGCGGCAAAGGCGCGCTCTCTTCTGATGACTTCTTCTTCTGCCAACGCGAGGGGCGTTGGGGCAGAGCCTCGCGTATCAAAGCGTCAAGCGCTATGGCATAACGCTCATCAAAAAAGAACTTGTGGTTCTCTTCAAAAAACGCAGTGTTTGAAACCCAATAATCGCATTGAAGCGCGGCCTTCTTTTCACAAGGAACGATCTCCCCCTTCACGTTCTGGCCATTGCTGAGCGGCTCAATCCGATGAAGACACGAACAGCGCTCACCGTACCCAATGGACGGTGTTTTGTCTAAAAACGTCTGATCATCAAATTGAAACTGAATATAATGCCCATGCAAAATATCAACAGGGTCATAGCCCATTAAGGGAAGCCGCATAATGGGCGCTGTCTCAAGGCGAACAAGGCTGATACTGACCGCCGCGCCCAAAGCAAGCGTTGGGACAAGAAGGAACACCAAGCCAAAGGCCTTTTTTGATGTTGAAGAAGTCATAGCTGGCCTCCTTTCTGCGATGCCGCCACAAGCCATGTGGGCTTTTGTTGAATGATTTTTTTAATGCCCCACGCCATCCCCAAAAAGAGCGCCCCCGTTATGATAAAGCCAACGCCCTGCAAGGCCAGCGAGCCCATAATCTCAACATAAGCACCAAAAAGGCGGAAGCCGATAAGAATAACGGCTCCCGTCCACAGTCGGTCAATGCCCAGCCGCAGCCCCATGCCCCCCATAAAGAACCAATAGAGACAGAACATCAGCGCGCCGACAAACGCTAGGCTTCCATGTGGCAATAGACTGGGCAATGCCGCAAAAGCAAAGCTTGTCACAAGAACGGCATCCCATTCTTTTTTTTCGCTCTGCCATGCCGTGATAAAGTGTTCTCGTTGTGCAAAGTTCAAGAGGAAAATGATCAAAACGCCAATGCCCGCCGTAGCAATTGATGCGAAGGGGGGAACAAAAGGGGGATTATAGGGACCAAGGACAAAAAACTCTTGGTGATAAGGACCAAAGACCTCAACTTCCCAGAAATACTGGCTTATCGTTGTCATGGCAACGATAAACACCCAAAAGAGCCGTTGCACAGCGCCTGTCCAATGGGGCAAAATCTCCCGTACTTTTTTCCAGCTGAACAAGATATAAAGGCCAAAGGGAACGGCTGGTAAAAAGACATGCGCCGCTTCTTTGGGTAAGACATGTTCAGCAAAAGAAGCTGTAAACACGCCAATAATAACCAGCCAGATGGCAATCATGCCGGAGAACCGCGCATAAAGCAAAAGCATCGGCGTCGTCAATAAAAGCCAAAGCCCCAGCGGTTGCCATAGAGGCGCTTGCGTTTGCAACACTTGGCCGATCAAGGCGATGAAGGTCATCACCAACCCTGCCTGTAGCGAGACCAAGACCTCTTTGATCCAAGAAGCTTTATCCTCAACCTTCACGAGAGCCAAGGCAAGCGCGATGTTGATAAAGGCATGACTGATAAGCTTGGTTTCTGGGGCAAAGAGATCCCAGTTGGCGGCGATGATCGAGACAATCCCCAGAATAACGCTCAGCACGCCTAGACCGCCAAGGCCAAAGTAAATGCCAGAGCGGCCGTTTTCTTTTTCAAAGGCGATAATCTTGTTCGCTTGCTCTTCACTGATAAGCTGGTGAGCCACCCATTTCTTTAGTTTACGAGCAAGAAACATGGATTATCCTTTCAGTTTTTCTTTAAGCGTTTCATTCAGCATCGCGGGGTTGAGCTTGCCGCCTGTGGCCTTCATCACCTGCCCCACAAAGAAGCCGAAGAGCTTATCCTTGCCAGCGCGATATTCTGCCACCTTGTCGGCGTTGGCCGCCAGAATCTTATCGATCTCTGCGCCAATCGCGCCCATGTCCGTGACCTGCCGCAAGCCTTTTTCCTCAACAATTTGCGCGGCGGGGTTGCCCGTTGTCAACATCTCGGCAAACACGTCCTTGGCGATGCGCCCCGAAATCGTGTCGTTGCTGATAAGCTCAATCAGGCCGCCCAGCGCCAAGCCGCTGATGGGGCTTTCCTCAATCGTCTTGCCCATTTTGTTGAGCGCGCCAAACAGCTCGCTCGTCACCCAGTTGGCCGCCAGCTTGCCATCACGTCCCGTCGCCACCGTTTCAAAGAAATCGGCGCTCGCCTTTTCCGCGACCAGAACCGAGGCGTCATAATCAGTCAGGCCATAGGCGCTGATAAAGCGCTGCTTCTTTTCATCGGGCAGTTCGGGCAATGTCTTTTTAATCGCCTCCACCCACGCCGCATCCAACACAAGCGGCAACAAATCGGGATCGGGGAAATAGCGGTAATCATGCGCTTCTTCCTTTGATCGCATGGCGCGGGTGATCCCTTTGCCCGTATCCCATAGGCGCGTTTCCTGCTTTATCGTGCCGCCGCCTTCAAGGATTTCCACCTGCCGCTGCGCTTCATAATCGATGGCTTGCATCACAAAGCGGATGGAGTTCACATTCTTAATCTCGCAACGCGTGCCCAGCGTCTCCACGCCCACGCGGCGCATAGAGATGTTCACATCGCAGCGCATGGAGCCTTCCTCCATATTGCCATCGCATGTGCCCAGATAGCGCACAATAGCGCGCAATTTCTTCAGGTAGGCGGCGGCTTCCTCGCCGCTGCGCATGTCTGGCTCAGACACCACTTCCATCAAGGCCACTCCCGCGCGGTTCAAGTCCACAAAGGTTTCCGTGGGGCTTTGGTCGTGCATGCTTTTGCCCGCATCTTGTTCAAGGTGTAGGCGCGTGATTCCGACGGTGCGCGACTTGCCGCCCTCTAGGTCAAGGATGATCTCGCCCTTGCCAACGATGGGCTGCGTAAACTGGCTGATCTGATAGCCGTTCGGCAAATCGGCATAAAAATAATTTTTGCGATCAAAAACAGATGTCAAATTAATCTGCGCTTTAAGGCCAAGGCCTGTGCGCACCGCTTGCTCAACGCAATACTTGTTGATGACGGGCAGCATGCCCGGAAAGCCCGCATCGACCAGCGAGACGTGCGCGTTGGGCGCACCGCCAAAGGCCGCCGAAGCGCCCGAAAACAATTTGGCTTTGGACGTGACTTGGGCATGAACCTCAAGCCCAATCACCATCTCCCACTCGCCTGTCTGTCCTTGAACGTAGGTCATAGCAGTCCCATCACTTCTAGCTTTTCAATAAAGAAACTTCGTAATGTATAATCTGTTCGTCCGCCGTTACCAAGACCATATTGTTATTAACGGCCTGCGCAATGAGCATACGGTCAAACGGGTCGCGATGGTGCATGGGCAAGCCAGTCGCAACCTCCACATCGTCCGGCGTTATCGGCAAGATGGGAAAAGCGCAGTCCTCAACCACACGACGCAAATCTGTCTTCGCCGTTAGCTTGCCGTTGTTGATCTTGATATAAAGTTCCCAAAGCGAAGCAATGCTCAGATAAACTTTATTCTTTGAATCACTTAAGTACCCGCGCGCTGTAGGGCTCAATTGGGATAGCCCTTCAGCCCACCAAATGAAAACATGACTGTCGATAAGCAGATTCATGGCTTATCCTTCGGAAACAAAGGCGCATTGTTGAAAAGCGTTTCTATGTCCGGATCAGGAGCAAAGCAATCTTCGGAAAGGGTAAAAGTTCCTTTCCATTTTCCAAATGTGCGCGGCATCAAAACATCAGGCGCATCATACGGGATAAGCTTGATCACGGGTTTGCCGCTGCGGCTAATAATGATCTCTTGCCCCGCAAGCACTTGCTCAACCAACTTAGAAAGATTAGTTTTAGCATTGTGGATGTTGATAACGTCCATGGATCGCCTCCCTATATAAACTAAACTAAGTTTAGTCTCTTTGAAAGCTTTTGTCAAGGCAATTTCGCCCAAAATCCCCATAACTGTTTGATTGACATGGATACAATCTCAACCTCGCTTGCGGCGATTCAGCAAAAAATCATGAAGGCGGCCTTGCAAGCGAGCTGCGTCCCTGACTCTGTCACCCTTGTGTCCGTCAGCAAGACACAGCCCCTAGAAGCCATAGAGGCGGCTTTGGCGGCGGGGCTGCGCGTTTTTGGCGAAAACAGGGTGCAAGAAGCTGCCACCAAGTTTCCCGCCCTAAAGGCGCTTTATCCCGATTTAACGCTGCACCTGATAGGCCCCCTGCAGACCAACAAGGTGGCTGAAGCCGTTGGCCTTTTTGACGTGATCGAAACCCTCGACCGCCTCAAGCTGGCGCAAGCTTTAGCAAAAGAGATCAAGAAACAGGGACGCGCCCCCCGCTTGCTGATTGAGGTCAATGTCGGTGAGGAGCCGCAAAAGGCGGGCATCCCCCCCAAAGACGTGGCGGGATTTTTGGCTACCTGCCAAGACCTTGGCCTTAAAATTGACGGATTGATGGCGCTTCCTCCTAAGGCTCAGGATCCCGCGCCCTTTTTTGCTTGCCTGAAAACGCTGGCCGATTCTCTTGGCCTTACGCATATCAGCATGGGGATGAGCGCGGATTTTGAGCAAGCCATCGCCCATGGCGCAACCCATGTGCGGATCGGCACGGCGCTTTTCGGCCAAAGATAGCCTTAAACCTCAAGGTTGGCTTTCTGGGCAACGGCGCTATGATGAAAAGAGATACTGATTCGATTGGGAACCCCGCCATGATTAAACGCCCCCTCCTCGCTTCGTCCGCCCTAATGCTCGCCCTTGTGCTTGCCGCGCCGCGCCCTTGCGCCGCGCAAGATGAAGACGGCCCCTATGCGGGACGCGCCGCTGCCGCCAGCACAGGCACAGAAATGCGCCTATCCGCTGTTGAAGATCAAATGCGCGCCTTAACAGGCAAGATGGAGCAAATCGATTATGCCTTGCGCCGCATTGATACAGCCTTGCAGAAAATGCAGGCCGATAACGATATGCGCCTGACGAAATTGGAAAGCGCACCGCCGCCCGCCATCCCCGCTGCTGCTCCACCTTTGCCACCAGCCTCATCAAGCGCAAACGCGCCGTCCCTCTCCCGCGATGAAGATGAGCCTACAGCAACGGGCACGCCAGAGCCTGAATTACCGCCTGTGTCAGGAACATTGGGCGGCGTCAAAGTGCGCGGTAATAAAGTTACAGGCGCGGTTGCGGGAGCCAAAGCACCGCCGCTGCCCGCCAAACCTGCCGATTACGGCCTAACGGCGCAAGAGCTGTATGAGCGCGCCTTTGGCCTGTTACGCCAAGCCAATTATGACGAGGCTGAAAAATCTTTCAGCACCTTCATCAAAAAATACCCGCAGGATAAGTTGATCGATAACGCCAAATACTGGCATGCCGAAACGTATTATGTTCGCGCTAAATTCGGCGACGCTGCCGTTGCCTTTGCCGAGGCGTATCAGCAAAACCCCAAAGGAACCAAAGCGCCTGATTCTTTGCTCAAGATGGCGATGTCTTTGGGCGCGATTGAAAAGACCGAGGATGCGTGCAGCGCCCTGTCGGCGCTTAAAAGCAAATATCCCAACGCCGCCCCAACGATCCGCGCCCGCGCCGATCAAGAACGCGCCAAGCTGAAGTGCAAGTAGGGCAGAAAACAAGCATGCTTTTTTCTTTTTCTCTCTTTCTCTCAACACAAGGGCGATGGCGGCAGGATTAATCGTCCAAGCCCTCATGGGCTTTCGCATGCGTTTTTTGCGCATCTTCCACGTCCTTCATGAAAGAGGCCGCCTATGATCAATCTTCTGACCACCACAAAACCGTTTGCCCTGATCCGCCAACAGGCCGAAGACACCGTTTTGTGCCTGACTGGTTCTGTTGCCGCCCTTGATAAGCTGGCCGCTATTCCACGCTGCAAGGGTACGCCTTCCCAAGAAACATTCGACACGCTGAGCATCCTGCCCTTTCGCCAAGTGGAGGAGCTAGGCTTTCAAGCGCGGCACAACAACGAAAAGATCCTGTGCCTGACGATAGAGGAACAAGACACAATCCCCCTCAATCAACTTATGCCCCTCTTGCCCGATGAAACGCTGACCATGGACGGCGAGGGCGCTTTCACACCCGATGACGCAGGTTTTGCCGCGATGGTGCGCCGGATCATCGACGATGAGATTGGCCGTGGCGCGGGCTGCAACTTTGTCGTGCCGCGCACCTATCGCGGACGCATCGCGGCGTTTGATCGCGCCAAGGCGCTGTCCGTTTATCGCCGCCTTCTTGAAAACGAATACGGCACGTATTGGACTTTTTTATACTTCACGGGTGAGCGTTATTTTATCGGCGCAACGCCAGAGCGGCATCTTTCTGTCAAGGGCGGGAACGTCAAGATGAACCCCATCAGCGGCACGCTTCGCAAGATGGAGCATGACCGCGCCGAAGCCCTGCCCGCGCTGCAAGGATTCCTTGGCGATCAAAAAGAAATCTTTGAGCTTTTGATGGTCGTCGATGAAGAGCTTAAAATGATGGCCGAGGTTTGCACCGCAGGCGGTCAAGTCGTCGGCCCAATGATCAAAGAAATGTCCAAGCTGATCCACACGGAATATGTGCTGGCGGGGCAATCGGATCGCGATGTGATCGCTATGCTACGCAGCAGCATGTTCGCGGCCACCGTGGTGGGCAGTCCCATTGAGAACGCCTGCCGCATCAACTATCGCTATAACGAACAATCGCGTGGCTATTATGGCAGCGCGCTGGCTCTTTTAGGGCGTGACGCCAGCGGCGATACGCTGGATTCCCCCATCACGATTCGCATGGCCGACATTGCGCTGGATGGCACGTTTTCCATCGGCGCAGGCGCGACGATTGTGAAGGACAGCGACCCCGAAAGCGAGACCGCCGAAACGGCGGCGAAGGCTCGTGGGATGCTGGCGGCGCTGGGCTTTCGCGCAGGATCGAAGGAGCCAACC
>DYNT01000202.1 GCA_020720905.1 Micavibrio aeruginosavorus | reverse complement strand
TTTCCTTGCTAGTCGCAACCTTTGCTGTCGCACTTATGGGGAAAACTGTTCATTCTTTTACTGCTCCAGAAGCAAAGAAACTTCGCGATGAAGCGACGATTAATTCCCGTTGGCAAAAACAGAAGAATGAATGTCTGCAAAAAGCGTTGCCAAAGCTTAACGGGGAGATATCAAGGGTGGGGGAGTCCCTTTACTGTTTTAATGAGTGGATAAGTGATGGTTTTGGGGACACGAAAGGGGTTTATAAAATCTATGATCTGAAGAACGTGTCTGTGATCACGAACCTAAATGTTCCTAGTAGGTACGCCAATGTGCCTATTTCTAATCTCTCTGTGGCCGATATATCCCCGACTGATCGTCGGGTGATGGTTGCCATTATAAAATGCGAGGCCTTGCCGCGCCCCACGCTTTAAGAAAACAGCTTGCTGTTTTTCTTTTTCCTTAAAAGCCCCCCTCGTGTTAAACCGAGGGGGGCTTTTTGGTTTTGAGCTTATAGGAAAAACGATGACCTTGTTCTTTGCGATGCTGTCGAAATTGCTTCCTCTTTACGCCACGATGGGGGCGGGGGCCGCGCTTTCCCGTGCTTTTGGAAACTTGAGCGGCTCGCTTGCTGTGATCCAGCTTTATTTGATTGTGCCTGTGGTTGTTTTGACCAACCTGATGAAGCTGACGTTCTCAGCGGATTTATTGCTCCTTCCTTTTTGGCTTGGCATCCTTTGTCTGGGGATTAGCGCGGGTACAAACTTTATCGCACGAAAGGTTGGGTCTTCCTATGCGCCCCTTTTGGCGCAAGCCAGCGGCGCGGCTAATCTGGGGTATTTGGGATTACCCGTCGCCATGATCGTGTTGCCAACCGCTTTTCTGCCCGTCTATGTTTTGACGATGGTGGGGGGAATCCTTTATGAAAATACTTTTGGCTATTACTGGCTGGCGCGGGGGCGTTTTTCTCCTCGTGATGCGATCAGAAGCCTTTTGCGTATGCCGTTTTTGTATGCCGTGATAGTGGGGCTTGCCTTTAATCTTATGGGGCTTAAAATTCCTGCCCTATGGGACGGTGTTGTGCGCGATTTCCTTGGCGCTTATGTTGTTTTGGGCGTTTTGATTATCGGCCTTGGTTTGGCGCAAAAGGGCTGGCCTCGGTTTCATGCCAAGTTGTTTGGCACGATCCTTGGCATTAAATTTATCCTTTGGCCTATCTTGACGGTGGCGTTGATTGCGGTTCTTCGTATGACGCCGCTCGCCGTGCCTGCTTTGTATGAGCCTATCTTGCTGTTGATGAGCGTTTTGCCTTTGGCGGCGAATACGGCGGCGTTGGCCGCTTTGCTGGATGTGTATCCTGAAGAAGCTGCGGGCGCGGTGGCGCTTTCAACGCTTCTCTCGATGGCGATCGTGCCCGCCTATGTCTTGCTGTTTGGGTTTGCCCATGGCTGATGCGCTCCTTTCCGCTGCCGCGTTTGAAGGGTTGATGCAGCCTTTCTTGCCGCTTGAGGGGAAAGTGGCCGTGGCGGTATCGGGCGGGCCTGACAGCATGGCGCTGGCGTTTTGCTTGCAGCGATTTTTTGTTTCACAAAACCTCCCCCCGCAAGGGGGGAGGCAAATTATTGCCCTTATCGTTGAACATGGCCTGCGTG
>DYNT01000201.1 GCA_020720905.1 Micavibrio aeruginosavorus | reverse complement strand
GGTCCCGCATCTACGCCTAGCGCTTCGCGCAAGGCTTCGTGCGGGATGACGAGGGTGGGCGATGCTTCTGCATCGCTCCGTGCGGGATGACGAGGTGGGCGGGATGACGAGGGGGGATTGCTGGGATCCCGTTTTTATTTGAAGAGGATAAAGTTTGCATGCCTTTCGACCTCCTCATCTGGGATTGTGATGGCTGCCTTGTGGATAGCGAGGTTTTGGCGTGTGCCGTTGCGGCGCGATGCCTGACCGACTTGGGCTATCCTCTCACAGGGCAGGACTACGTCAATCGCTTCGCGGGGCAGACGATGGCCGCAACGCTGGTGGCGTTAGAGGCTGAGACGGGCAAGGCCTTCGCCAGCCGCTTTTCTTTGCAAGATTTTCGGCAACAGGTTTTGGCTCTTTTTGAAACGGCTCTCCAGCCCACGCCCTATGTGGCTGAGGCTCTGCCGCTGTTGGCTTTGCCGATGTGCGTTGCGTCAGGTAGCAGCCTTGAGCGCAATGCGCGGGCGCTGGCGTTGACGGGGCTTGGGGGCTATTTTGATAAGGGCAACCTTTTCAGTGCCGAGCAAGTAGAGCGCAGCAAGCCCGCGCCCGATGTGTTTCTTTTCGCGGCGGCACAGATGGGGATCGCACCAGAAAAATGCGTCGTGATTGAGGATAGTGTAACAGGCATCACGGCGGCCAAGGCGGCGGGGATGCGGGTTTTGGCTTACCTTGGCGGCAGTCACGTCAGCGCGGTGTGGCGGCAGCGCGTTGCGGCGGCGCAGCCCGACGCGATGTTTGACGATATGCGGGCGTTGCCAGAGATGATGGATCATGACAAAAATGGGAGTGTGAGATGACAACAAAAAGCCTAATGTGTTTTTTATGCGCTGTCTTTTTTCTGACGGCATCGCCTGTGTTGGCTTGTGGCAAGGAGGGCAACACGCCAGAAAAGTTAGCCCAAAGACAACGGGAAGATTTTGCGCGTAAGGACAAGGCTCACGACAAGCTTTTATCCATGGCCGAGTTTTCGGTTTTCAAGGATTGGGAAATGAATGGGCAAAAAGATCACGCAGTCTTTTTTCGTGCGTTGGATAAGGATGCCTCTGGCTCCTTGACTTTTGATGAATGGAAAACAGGGTTTCCTTTGAATGGGTATATGACAAAGGGAGGCTGTTAATAATGTGAGGCATAGCCCCAAAACAGGCCAAGAGTTGGTTTTCTGGCAGCAGAAAAAACAAGGAAATGGGATTTACTTCTGTCCCGTTCTTCGTCATCCCGCACTCTCGTTCTTCGTCATCCCGCACGAAGTCCAGCGTAGAGCGGGACGAAGATGCGGGACCCAGTTTAAAACTTTTTTTC
Organism: Micavibrio aeruginosavorus; assembly: GCA_020720905.1. Taxonomy (GTDB): domain Bacteria; phylum Pseudomonadota; class Alphaproteobacteria; order UBA9219; family UBA9219; genus UBA8914. The sequence continues at coordinate 295 of DYNT01000201.1, read as the reverse complement.
AACAAGACCGCTCCTTGTTTTTTGGTGAAACAAAGAGCTTTCAACTGGGTCCCGCATCTGCGCCTAGCGCTTCGCGCAAGGCTTCGTGCGGGATGACGAAGGGGGGCTAAACCCTAAACCCTAAACCCTAACCTCTACCCCCTAACCTCTACCCCCTAACCTCTACCCCCTAACCTCTACCCTCTACCCTCTACCCTCTAACCTCTAACCTCTACCCCCTAACCCCTAACCTCTAGCCCTCTCTTATGCCCCTTGCCGATTTCATCCATCTTCGCGTGCATTCCGCTTATTCGTT
>DYNT01000046.1 GCA_020720905.1 Micavibrio aeruginosavorus | reverse complement strand
CATGAAGATTTTGGGCGTGCCAGAGCTTGCCGCTCATCTGCGAGGAGAGATAACGCTGGATGAAGCTATCGCCAAAGCGCAGCAAGCCACGCGCAACTATGCCAAGCGGCAAATGACGTGGCTGCGCAATCAGTGGAAGATTGTGTCTTGTACCAGCCGCCCTATGAAAGGACTCATAAAACCTTGACGAGATTGCCTCCTGTCCCCTTCTTCGTCATCCCCCCTTCTTCGTCATCCCGCACGAAGCGACGCGTGAGCGTCGCGCAGATGCGGGACCCAGCCTGCCTTTTCAAGCGGACGGACTATATATCAATATGTTAGCAAAAAAACATCGATTCTCAGCCCCAAGAGCGTGGGATAGTGCCTCTCGGTCGCCTTCCGCTCAAAGTTAATGCCGTAACCTATTGAAATAGAACAATACTGACTCGATTTGGGGCATCAGCTAACCCGTTGATTTAAAACGCTTTTGTAAACTTCGCCCGACTTTGGGTCGCCAAAAGCAAAAATTCAGAGGCGTGAGAGAGAACGACGATAAAAACTACCGGCGCATTTTTTTGAGGATGTCGGCATAGACCCGTGTAATGGGTGGCCAGTCCCAAGAGAGTAGCGCAAACTCGGCAATGTCTTTGATGGGGGCGATCAAAGGCAAAGGCAGAGGGAAGGCCTTTAGTTTTTCATACCACACGGCGGCTGTGCGCTCGGCATTGTTGGGCCAAACCTCGGCAAGGTGTAGGTGCGCAGCAGCAGGGGCGCAGCCTTGCGCCGTTTCCGGCGCGCACAAAACGGGAAGGCCGCAGGCCATCGCTTCTTGAATGACGAGGGGAAAGCCCTCGCCGTAACTGGGCATCAGCAAAAGATCGGCGGCCTGATAAAGCTCGGCAAGGCTTTGCCCCTTACGATCGGAAAAAACATGAACATTGGGCAAAAGCCATGCCGTAGGATTAAGGCTGCCGTTTCCGGCCAGCCAAAAACGCCAATCGGGAAAAAGAAGCGCAAGGCGATGGATAACATCCAGACCTTTCTTTTCGACAAAGCGCCCAACGAAAAGCAAAACAGGTTGATCGTTTTTAAGCGCGAATTGTTGACGCAAAAAGCGACGATTTTCTGCAATAGGGGGGTGAAACAGGCGCACCTCAACGCCGTTGGGAATGACTTTGATCGGCTTGGTGAAGGCAACGCGGCGATAATAATCATCTGCAACACGGTCACTGATAAAAATCACCTCGTCAGCGTTTTTCAGCATGGGCGCGGTGATCATTTGATCCGCAAGGCGCATCAGCCACCGCAAAAGCGGATTGCGATAGGGAATGGGCGCGATATGTTGCGTAATGATGATGGGCTTGCCAGCACGCTTGGCGAACAGGAACGCTGCGATGTTGCCGCTATAAAGCGTATCGTGAAGCCAAAGAAGATCGGCTTTTTGGATGGTGCGGCGCAGGGCGCGCAGGCTTTTCCATCCCCACAAAGGCATCGGTAAGCCCAGCATTCGCTCAATCACGTTGCACGAGGCCATGGGAGCCGTTGTCTGTCCCTTCATCACGGGGGCGGGGTCGCAATCGCTGGCCATCCAGATAAAATGGAAAGTGCCCAAGCTAGACACTTCGTTGATCAACGTGTGAGCGACGTGTTCGATGCCGCCGCCATGGCCGTCATAATAATGCGTCACAACGGCGATTGTGAGCGCTTTTTCGGATGGAGGCGATAGGGCGGCGGTCATGGATAAAGGCTTCCTGAAAGAGCCTGCACAGCTTCGTGTTGTTGTGTTAAAACGGTGAGCGCGGCTTGCGACCCGATAAGCTGATCGGGCGTGCCTGTGCGAAGGGCTGTTGCAAAACGGCGCACAATTTCATCATTACCATAATCAAGGCATCCACGCAAAAGGGCGAGGCCGTTGGGGACATGCTGCCAGAAATGCTGGCTAAAGGCGGCGGCGCTGGTGCGCAGGATTTGCAGCGCGTTGTGCTGCCCATCGTTGGGAAGGCGGATATAGATATCGCGGAAGATATCAAGGATTCCGACAGCCTTTTCGCCCGTCACCATAACATGCCATTCGCTGATCGCGCTATCAAATTGGCAGTCAATGGTGATGGGGATGCCGTTTTCATCGCGGTAGAGAAGATGGACGAGAGAGGGAGTTCTCTCGCCCTTCTGTCCTTTGACGCCATGCGCGTGGAGAAGGCTCATGCGGCCTTGCGCCAGACTTTGCAGCAGATAAAAGAAGTGCGGGCTTTCGTCATAGAAAAGACCCAGCGGCAGGCTTTCATACCAAGCGGGAAGGCGGCGCAGGGGGTTGCCCAGCTGGCTTGCGGCAATGCGGCGGATAGAGCCAAGGCGACCACACGCCAGATCGCGGCGCAGCTTTTGCGCGGCGCGGCCAAACTGAAAATTATGGACGATGCAAAGTGTTTTATGGGCTTGCTGCGCAGCGGCGGCCATGGCTTCGCCTTCGCTGAGCGTCATGGCAAAAGGTTTTTCAACCAGAACATGCTTGCCTTGAGCCAGCGCTGCTAAAACAAGTCGCGCATGTGCGGCGGGCGGCGCGGCAATGGTCACGGCATCCACGTGATCCAGCCATGCTACGTCGTTCAGGTTATCCGTTTGCGCGTGAAAGCGAAGGCTCTGCTTTTGGGCAATCTGTGCGGCCAATCCATTATGGCGATCAACCACGCCGACCAACGAAAACGCAGGGGAGCGGTTAAGGGCGGGGATATGCCTGTGAAGGGCGACCCAGCCAAGACCAACAGCGGCAACGCGAAGGGGCGTGGGCGTCGTCATCCAATAGCCAGCTTGTTCAACCCCGTTTCAGAAGACAGAGCTGAGGCGATGGAATCGTTATCCAACTCGCCTGTCACGCCCTTCATAGTGGCATGAGCGCAGGCCTGATCCATCATGATGATCGATTTATCAGGGTTGTTGCGGTTGCGGATATAGCGATCCGTAAGCTTGACGATGCGATCAATGGTCGCATCCGAAATCTTAAACTGATAATGCGTCTCAAAATTGGGGCGCAGATAGCGCAAGATGCTGGCGGTCATGACAAGATCGGGAACTTCTAACGTGACTTTTTGGAAACGACGATCAATGGCGGGCTCTTGTTTAACGTAGTCATCATATTCTTCTGCCGTCGTTGCGCCGACGACAAAAAGATCGCCGTTGGTCAGATAGGGCTTGAGCAAATCAGCAATGCCGCCAAAGCTAGAGGCTTTAAAGGAAATCATCAGCTGGTGAATTTCATCGATGCAAAAGATAATGGGAGGATATAGTTTTGAGGCGTTACGCTCTGCGACTCCCTTAACAATGGGGATGAGGCGACCTTCCAATTCAGCGCGAGAGGACGATCCCGCGCCGATCATGGACATCTCTAATTCAATCACGCGCGCGCCTTGTAAAAGCGTGGGCACTTTCCCAGCGTTGATCCGTTGGGCGAGGCCAACAAACAGCGCGGTTTTACCAACGCCAGCGGGGCCAATCAGCATGGCATTCTTGCGTAAGCGTTGAAGGAGGATGAGAACGACGTTCTGTAATTCTTGATCGCGACCAGAAATGGGATCAAAGCGGCCTGCTTTATCCTGTGCTGTAAAATCCCGCGTATAACGAGAGATAAGGCCGTTCAGCTCATCATCGCTGATGATAAAGGAGGGCGTGGTCATGGCGGTGGCTCTTTTCTTTAAGGGAAAAAGGGGAATCAGGATACGTCAAGATTTTGTCATAAAAAACATCAAGCAGCCACAGGAATCAAGGCTCTGGCCGTCATGGCTAAAAGGGAGCCTTGCTCGAAAAGGAGACGATCCTCTGGCTCATCAAGGTGGCCAAGAAGCATATACCGATCGATATCATAGCCGCGATCAATCGTCATCATCACTTCGCTGCGTGGCGTGATCAGTTCGGGGATGCCCACAAAACTGATGGTTTCTTTGCCCGTGAGGTTGAGGGCTTCTAAAGATACTCCTGCTTTAAGTTGAAGTGGCAAGACCCCCATGCGAATAAGATTGCGCGAGAACGCCGCGTTATAGCTTTGGGCGAGAACGATCATGACGCCGGAAAAACGAAGCGCTTTGGCCGCCCATTCTTGTCCTGCTCCTTTTCCAAAGTCTGCGCCCGCCACCACGATCATCGGTGTTTTTTCTAAAGCGTAGCGCTGGGCGGCCTCGCCGATGGGCATGGAAAGTCCTGTGGGCGCATGAACCGTCATGCCAGCCGTGGCAGGGTCTTGCAGCATGTTGTTTTTAAGCATGGGGTGGCTGAAAGCGCCGCTCAGCATTTTTTCAAAATGACCTGTTGGGGGGCTTGTGGAAAAGGTTGCAAGGTCTGAGCCAAGCCAACTGGCCTGCACACCATCGCCCCATAAAGCCAAAACGCGGGCATCAAGTACATTGGTTTTTTTGATGAGGTCTTTTGTGAACCCTTGCAATGTTGGCGGCTCCTTTAAGGCATTCGATCCTTCCGGCCAAGGAAAGAGCGTGTCTTCTGGTGCTTTGATGTCTTGCCATGCGGCCACGGGGAGGACGGGGGAAGAGGACGGCGGCGATTCCGTTAAAGCATACGGCGGCAGCCTTTCAAGAAAGGCGTTGATTTTGGCTGGGCTGGGCCAAATGTCTTTAAGGCTAACAGGTTTGCCATCTGCGCCCATGCCTAAAGGTTTGCCGAGGGGGTCGCCCCTTAAATTGCCAATAAGGGCATAGGCGATGACAAGGGCGGGGGAGGCGATCAGGTTGACGGCGCAGGCGCGGCGAAGAGGCGTTGAGGCTGGCGGCGCTTCCTCTGTCCCGATGGTGCAGGTGGTCAGATTCTTGCCTTCTATGGCGGTGAGGATAGGTGGGGAAAGAGGTGCTTGGCTTTGAGCGATGGCATAGGTGTCCTGATGGCGAAAGCCACAAGAATCGAGCGCCGTTTGCAGGCCTGTTTCTTTCAAAAACGAAGCCAAAGGAAGGGGCAAATCCGCCATGACGGTTTTGACCCATGGCTTGACAACAAGGCCTTTTTCTTTGGCCTCACGGGCAAGAAGGGCGGCAATCACCATTTCTGTCGGGTGCAGGGGTGCAGACGGCCCGCCTAAACTGGCCAGTAAAAGATCCCCGTGTTTGACGGGCGCAAGAGGATCATAAGCGCCGCTGGGGCAGGGGGCTATTTTCTCAAAGAAGGAAACGGACTCGCTTAAGGGAAGAACCGTTCTTGCGGTGTCACAAAACCGGACAACGGGGCGAATGGTATCCAGATCAAGCTCAATCAACGTCGTGAAGACGGGGGTTCGGGGGGAATCGGTTTCGCTCTCTCGCCACAGGCCTTGGGCGCGGGCATAGGCTTCAATTAAAGCTGTGTGGTCTGCTTCTTGGCCGGTTTGGTTGCGGTGGGTGATGAGGGCGGCATCAAGGGGAAAAAGCGTTGTCAAAACGCCCTCTTGTTGCTCGGCCATTAGGGCAATGGTGGCACGATCAGAAAGGCTTAAATGATCCAGCCCCGCGCCGAAGAATTCGATCACTTTGCCTTCGGCTTCGCTGCGATGAAGAAGGAGCATGATGGTCAGGGTAATGTCTGTGATGCCGATACCCTTATGCGGTTTTCCTGTGATTTTAAGACCAATCAAAGGAGGCAAGGTCATCTTCATGGGGTGACCCAGCATAAGGTTTTCAAGCTCAAGAACTTCTGTGGGCCAAGCTAAAACGCCCTTATGGCCAAGGACAGAAAGGTTCCGTTGTGAGCCCATAATCGTTTCAGGAAAAACAAGATCGTTTTCCATTGTTGAGCTTATCTCAATGCCAAGGGTGGGGGTAAGGTTGGCCAGCGTTCTTTGCCTTTCTTCAGCGCTTTGGGGCGGGATGACGGAGATGCCCGTCAGATTTTTTTCAGTCCATTTAAAAAGCTTGTAGCGCTCAGCCTGTTGATCGGCCTCGGCGGCTTCTTGCGCGAGGGCTATCGTCAAAGGGCAAGCCGAGGCAACAGGCGTTGTTGTCTCAATTTGGTTTGCGGCCAGTGTGTTGGCGAGGCTGATGCTATCGGTTAGCGCTGAAAGCCCTTCAGCCTCATCCATGGCAAGGCGCGAGGGGTGAAAAACAATCTTGGGTTGGCCTTTTTGTAAGGCGTGAAGCGCCGTAAGCGCACGCAGATCATCAACGGTGACGTGAAGGGCGTCTTCGTGGCGCAGAAGATTTTCAAGCAAGATAAGGAAGAAATAAGGTAAGTGGGAAAGGCTGCCTAACGTGTTTTCCGCAGTCTTGAGGTTATAAAAACCATAGTGTTTTTCGCCAACCTGCAGCGTGTCATAGCTGTGAAGAGTATTGAGGCTAGAGGGCATGGCGGTAAGCCTTATAGAAAAGTCCTAAAGGACGATGATCTCAAAAGTTGGTAAGATGAGCCACATCAATCACCCTCCCGCAAGGGGAGGACGATTTTAGTGCCAACTCTTGACCTGTTTTAGGTATAGTCCGTCCGCTTGAAAACCCGAAAAATTTTTCCCCGCCAAACCGCATAAACCAAAGAGAAACAAGCAAACGCGGCCAAAAAGTTTTTGGGTTTTCAAGTTGACGTAGTATATAGACTATTTTTATGATGATTCTCCAACCGTTTTTATGCGCGGGCATGACCTTGATTCGCTTTTTTCTTTTCTCGGCCTTCTTATTGGGTTTTGTGGGGTTCTCCTCTGTTGCGCAGGCGGCTTTTTTGTTTTGTAACAAAACGGGCGTTGTGATTGAGGCCGCCTTTGGCCATCGGGATGAAGCAACGTGGATTTCCGAAGGCTGGTGGCAGATCCAGCCTGGGCAATGCTCACGCGTGTATCATAAGCCGTTGTCGCAACGCTTTTACTTTTATTATGCCCGCGCTTTGGATGATTCCTCTCAAGGGGACAAGGAGCCTATGGTCTGGGCGGGAAAATACGCCTTTTGCGTGGATGCTAAGGCCTTCCGTGTGGAGGGGGACAATTGTGAGGCTCAACATTACCAAACAAAAGGCTTTCAAGAGGTTGATGTGGGGCTTCGTCAAAAGGATTATACCTTGACCTTTCATGGGCAAGATGGTCAGTAAAGGGCGGTTTTCAAGTTGCCGTAGTTTATCTGAACGATCAGGATGTCAAAATGCCTTCTCAATCCGAAATGACATCGGGCGCACGTGTCATCACTGTGGCGTGGTTGCGTGTTGCGGGCTTTTGGCTTTTGGTTGCCGGTATGATCCCCCTTTTCTTGGGGTTACGCGCCATGCGCAGTCCCAAAGAAAAGGCTGTCCCCGTCCTTTTTCATAGCCTACTTGTGCGTCTTTTGGGCTTTAAAGTTCGCGTGCGTGGAACCATGGCGCAGCGAGAGGAGGGCAGTCCGATTTTGTTCGTCTCCAATCACTCGTCTTATTTGGATATTCCTGTTTTGGGCTCCATCGTTCCTGCCAGTTTTGTGGCCAAAGCCGAGGTGGCGCGGTGGCCCTTTATTGGCATGATGGCGCGGCTTCAGAAAACGGTGTTTATTGAGCGTCGTTCGCTCAAAGCAGCCAGCCATCGCGACGGTCTGCGCGAAGAAATGGAAAGCGGCAAAAGTCTGATCCTGTTTCCTGAAGGAACCTCGTCAGACGGCATGCGCACGCTGCCGTTTAAAAGTAGCTTGTTTGCGATTGTCGAAAAGCCGTTTCCAAGTGGCCGTTTTGCCAAGGTGCAGCCTGTAACCGTTTTGTGCACCAAGATCGGCGGCTTTCCTATTGGCCGGTCGTGGAGGCCTTATTACGCTTGGTTTGGCGCTATGACTCTCATCAAGCATGTTTGGGACGTATTTAAGATTGGCGATTTCACGGTGGATGTTATTTTTCATCCTGCGGTGACCGTTCAGGATTTTGGCGATCGTAAGCTTCTTGCCGCGTATTGCGAACGTGTGGTTGCCAAAGGCGTGGATCAATGCGTTACAGGCAGGTTTGAGGTTGGCCATGCGTAAGAAGCTTTTTATCAAGACGTGGGGTTGCCAGATGAACGTGTATGACTCGGCGCGCATGGCCGATGTCCTTACGCCACTGGGCTATGATCGCACTGAAGATCAAACGCAAGCCGACTTGATTGTGTTGAACACCTGCCATATCCGCGAAAAAGCCAGCGAGAAATTGTTTTCAGAATTGGGCCGCCTTCGCGCCGTGCAAAAAGCGCGCGCAGCGCAGGGCGTCACCGTCACGCTGGTGGTTGCGGGGTGCGTCGCGCAAGCGTTGGGGGAAGAGATTGCGCGGCGCGCGCCTTATGTCGGTTTAGTCGTGGGGCCGCAAGCCTATCACCATCTGCCGGAAATGCTGGCGCGGGCGGCTGCGGGCGCACAGGGGAAGTGCGTTTTGGATACGGATTTTCCGGCTGAATCCAAGTTTGATTTTCTGCCGCAAGAGCAAGACAACCAAAAGGGTATCAGCGCTTTTTTGGCGGTGCAGGAAGGGTGTGATCGCTTTTGCAGCTATTGCGTTGTGCCTTATACGCGTGGGTTGGAATACTCGCGCCCTTTGGCGGCGATTGTGGAGGAAGCGCGGGTTTTGGTGGACGGCGGCGCGAAGGAAATCACATTGCTTGGTCAGAACGTGAATGCGTATCACGATGAAGCGGGCGGCAACCGCCTTGCCGACGTGATTGAAAAACTAGCGGCGATGGACGGTTTATTGCGCCTCCGCTATACGACTTCGCATCCTTTGGATATGGATGACGCGTTGATCGCCGCGCACCGCGACATTCCCAAGCTTATGCCGTTTTTGCATCTGCCGGTGCAAAGCGGATCGGATAAAATCTTGGCGGCGATGAACCGTAAGCATAAGGCGGATGATTATCGCCGCGTGGTTGAAAAATTGAAAACGGCGCAGTCCAAGTTGGCGCTGTCTTCTGATTTTATCGTCGGCTTTCCGGCGGAAACGGAAGAAGATTTTGAAGCGACACTGCAGATCGTGCGCGACGTGACCTATGCGCAGGCCTTTTCGTTTAAGTACAGTCGCCGCGCCGGAACGCCCGCCGCCGTCATGCCTGCGCAGGTTCCCGAAGAAGTGAAGGATGAGCGCCTTGCGCGGCTGCAAGCTCTTTTACGGCAGCAACAAACGGACTTTAACAAAGCTTGCGTGGGGCAGGCGATGAGTGTTTTG
>DYNT01000045.1 GCA_020720905.1 Micavibrio aeruginosavorus | reverse complement strand
ATTTTCGATCCTTTCTTTTCGACGAAGGAAATAGGCTCTGGCACGGGCCTTGGTCTTTCCACCGTGTATGGCGTTGTGCGGCAGACGGGCGGCTTTATTCATGTGGACAGCGCTGTGGGACAAGGCACAACCTTTACGGTTTATCTGCCCGTGATGGCCGAGAGCGAAAAGCTGCGCGTCGTTGAAACGACGGATGAGAATGCCGAGGAAAAGCCAGGTCCTGATCTGACGGGTGCGGGCACGATCCTTTTGGTTGAGGATGAAGACGCTGTGCGCGTGTTTTCAACCCGCGCCTTGAAGAATAAGGGCTATAACGTCCTTGAAGCGCGTAGCGGCGAAGAGGCCTTAGAGGTTCTGGAAAAAGAAGGCGCTAACATTGACCTGACGATCACGGACGTTGTGATGCCAGAGATGGATGGGCCGACTTTGTACAAGCATATGCAAGAGAAATGGCCGAAGATGAAGGTTGTCTTTGTGTCGGGCTATACCGAGGATCGTTTGCGCGAGCAGTTTAAATCGGGCGAGGTCATTCACTTCCTTGGCAAGCCGTTCTCTCTCAAACAACTCGCCAGCAAGGTCAAAGAGCTGCTGAGCGAAGGGAATTAAAGATATGTCCTCACTTGCCCAAACCGATAAGCTTTTTTTCGATGCCACGTCGTTGGATCGCGGCAAGGTGGAGCGCCTTGTCAGTGAAACGCTTGCGGGTGCGGATGATGGTGAGCTGTACCTTGAATACGCGCAATCCGAAGGCATGGTCTGGGACGATGGCAAGTTGCGCACGGCTAGCTTTGACACCTCGCAAGGCTTTGGGCTTCGCGCCGTGTGCGGTGAGACGATAGGCTTTGCCCATGCTGTTAATTTGGATGAGGAAACCTTGCGCCGCGCTGCGTCTTCCGTGGCGGCGGTCAAGGGCGGCTATGCGGGCACGCTGGCGCTGCCCCCCATCGGCACGAACCGTCATTTGTACGGCGATGACAATCCGCTTTTATCCAAAACATTTGAAGAACGCCTTGTGCTGCTGCAAGAGATCGATGCTTACGTGCGGGCGCGTGATCCGCATGTCCATCAGGTGAGCGTTTCTCTGGCCGCGATGTGGCAAGCGGTGCAGATCATCGGCGCGGGCGGTTTTCGCGTGGCGGATATTCGCCCCCTTGTGCGCTTGAACGTGTCGGTTGTCGCCAAGCAGGGGGATCGTATGGAAAGCGGCGCGCACGGCGCGGGTGGGCGGCTGTCCTATGATCACCTGTTCGATCCCACGCAGTGGCAAGGCATGGCCGATGAGGCGCTGCGTAAGGCGCTGGTGAACCTTGAGGCCGTTGAGGCGCGGGCGGGTGAGATGACGGTGGTTGTCGGCGCAGGCTGGCCCGCTGTTTTGCTTCATGAGGCTATCGGCCACGGGCTAGAGGGTGACTTTAACCGCAAGAAAACATCGGCCTTCGCGGGCCTTTTGGGGCAGCAGGTGGCGGCCAAGGGCGTGACCATTATGGATGATGGCACGCTGGAAAATCGGCGCGGCTCGATCAGCATTGATGATGAAGGCACGCCGTCCCAATGCACGACGCTTATCGAAGATGGGAAGCTTGTCGGCTATATGCAAGATCGCCTGAACGGGCGGCTGATGGGCGGCGCATCCACGGGCAACGGGCGGCGTGAGAGCTTTGCGTGCCAGCCGTATCCCCGCATGACCAACACGATGATGCTAGCGGGGAGCCATGTGCCTGAAGAAATCATCGCCTCGGTTGATCGCGGCATTTATGCCGCCGACTTTGGCGGCGGGCAGGTGGATATCACCTCTGGCAAGTTTGTTTTCTCAGCGACCGAGGCTTATGAGATCGAAGGCGGCAAGATAGGTCGTCCCGTTAAAGGCGCCTCGCTGGTTGGCTCTGGTTTTGAAGTGCTGAAAAAAGTCTCGATGATCGGCAATGATGTCAAACTGGATACAGGCGTTGGCACATGCGGCAAGAATGGACAAAGCGTCCCCGTGGGTGTGGCGCAGCCAACCTTGCGGATCGATGCCATGACCGTCGGCGGCGCAAGCGTGTAGCACCTCGGCAACTTGCCTTATCCCCTTCCATTTTTTGATGATTAGACATCTTGCATAACCCAATTTGTTTTCTGACGTAGTATATCGCAAACCAAATCGGATTCCGGAAGTTTTTCGGCGCTCACGCGCCGCAAAACTTCCGGAATGACGAGAGCGTTATTGGAATCTTGAAGGTTAGGCAAGAGGTCTATTGAAGCTGACGGGGGGAGGTTGAACAGAACTTTCGCGAAAATTAGCGTCCGCAAAACGATGATTAAGAAAATCGTTTGTTTTCAATGGGATAAATGGGGTCGTCGATTTCGCCAGAATCGTTATAGATCAACGACATAGTTGGTTAAAGCTCGCTGAGAGACTCGAAAAGCGTCTCCTAGTAGGCATGAATCGCATCACAGAGGCCTTTTTTGGGCAGATTCGTTGATTCTAAAGGATTTTTTAATCCACCCCAAGGAGCCAAAAAGAGGATGAATTGGAGCCGCTTTTTTTAAACGATGACGGGGGCGTCTTGATGGATGGCTTCCCGCAGATAGGCTACAACGCTGGACCATAGGATGCTGGTTTCCATATCGCCTTTGCGTTCAGCGGCGGCGGCTTCGCCCGCTGCGCGGGTCAGCGCCAAGCGGCCATAACGACCGGCAACTTGAGAGGCAAGAGCCCATGCTTCGCTTTGTTTTTCGTGTGAGTTCGTCATGGTTTCTCTCCGCTATGGCCGCCGTGTCAAAGATCACCAGATCGTGACCTGATAAAGGCAACTTAGAGGAAAGAGTTTGAAATCTCGTTAACAGTGATATGAATAAAGCAGGTGTTGCTTAAGGGACACGATTATCATGCTCTGGCATGTCGAGGTCGAGGGAGTCTTCTTCGCTGACCATTGACCAAGCGGGAAAAATGCGTTGATAGGCTTCACTGAGGCGCTCCACCCACGTTTTGCTTTTGTCTAAATCGCTTTCATAAAGCGCCGTGACTAGATGCCTTTCGATGGGGAGGCGATGAACGTCTTGGCGTGCTTCGGATAACTGGTTGGCTTTTTCAAGAAATTCAGAAGGTGTGAGGGCGTTGCGCTCCACAATATTATTCGCCAGAACGCTAATCTCATCAGGGGTCATTTTCAGAAGGTGCGAGGGCATTTCAATAGGCAGGGCGCACCTGCGCTCGGCCTCATCGGATGTTCTATCGATAATCTCTGCTGTGTCAAAAGCTGCTGGTACGGAATAGGTCATGGATCCATGCGAGATACATTCATGCCCGCTGGCAAAAGCGCCAATGGCCAAAAGATCGGACATAATGCGCGCAACGCGGGTTGAGCCTGTGGCTTGCGCCACAAACAAAGTGGATTCCGCATCAAGGCGGGCGCGGTGGCGATAAAGCCCGTAAAGCTCAGAAAGGGGCGAGGGAAGATCGTTGCGTGTTGAAAGGAAATCGCGTCCAACCAAACGATCCGTTTCGCGGTGATTACGGCGGAAATGGTCAATTTCGGCGGCGCTGATGGGTAAATCAATGCCAGCGAACATGATGTCTTCAATGCTATGGCCTGTTAGGCTGGCGACGACTTCCCAATCATCTGCAGGGCTACGGGCGCGGCCATCCAAAAAGGAGCGATTTTTTTCAAAAGGACTGAGGGGGCTTGTTTGGGCGACATTATGTTTAATCGCATTGTCATTGCGCGCCGTCATGCGACACAACCATGCTACGATCTTTTGATCAGAAGAGAGGAGGGGCATAGCGTCATCGGTATTGGCAGGCTTGGGGATGGGGTTCATGATCATTGTCCTAGAAAGACTTGTTTGAACTGTTGCCACGAGAACCTCATGAAGTGAACGGTGTTGATGGAAAACACGACAGAATCAGTTGGGTCTTAAAGCTTTTCCCTTGGCGACCATTTTACCATGAATCGCATTATTTATTAAGAGAATTTCATGATGATAAACGTGAAATTAACAATCATGCCTTGTTTTTGACAATTTGTGACAATGGGGCAACATGACTGTTATGAAATCAAAACGATCTCTTTTTTTATTTTTTTTTAACGAAAATAGGCTGAAGCTGAATTTTAGTTACGATTCGATAGGCGTGCGCGTGTTTTTTTTATGAAGGAACAGGAGCCATGGTCGATGTTTATTTTAGCAATGCCAAGAACCGTTTTTCAAACGGCAGTCAGCGCATGATTAAAGACGCGATTGTTGATTATTGTCGCAAAGCGCCTTCCTCTGTTTCTGTTTGTGATATGACGATTGCTGTTATTGGGCAGCCTTGTGGAAAAAGCCTTATTGCGACGATTGCACCGCCTTCCTATATGACCATTGGCCTTGATCATACGTTATTTCCATCCCATACAGAATCGATGGTGAAGTCTCTCCATACTCTTTTGGCTCAAACATCTTTTCGCATGGCGCGTTCACAACATGTGGGGCGGGCAGAAGTTTTGGGGGATCAATTGGTGACGTATGGTCTTGCCCATAAGTTTGTAACGTTATTGGGTTTTGACGATCCTGCGTCTCAAAGGGTTCCGACCTCTCAGCAACTGGATGATGCCAAGCTGTCTTTTGATGGTTGGCTGTTGAGTGGGCTGGGGCGTCCTGGCTTGCTTTATCCAGAAATTTTTTCAACATTAGGGCTTAATACTAAGTCTAATGTCGCTGTGGATTCGATGGCGGCTCTTTTTTTCAAAATGGGATCCTATGTTGTAACCCCTTGGGTGAAGGACAAGGGACTGGATATTGATGGCGCTTTGCGCGTCCAACCCGATGAGGTTTTGGGTGCGTGGCGAGAGAGCGCTTTTCGACCCATGGCGGCGCAGTCTCAGCCTCAACCACTTCATCTTGCGTGCGCTTAAAAAAAGGCCAGACAGCCTATAAGCCGGGTTTTGTCCTTATCTTGCGATAAGGGATGACCATTCATCTAGGGTGCCTGTTGCCAAGCACCTCAAGCAACCAACCCGAACCTGCGTGCCGTGACGAAGAACGGCGCTCCCTTTTGCAAGGGAACGTGCGGTTCCTATGCGGTCTTGCTCCCGATGGGGTTTTCCGTGCCGTTTTTGTTACCAAAAACGCGGTGCGCTCTTACCGCACCTTTTCACCCTTACCTGACCCTTTTGTAAGGGCAGGCGGTTTGTTTTCTGTGGCACTTTCCCTAAGGTCGCCCTCGCCGGACGTTATCCGGCATCGTTTCGTCTGGAGCCCGGACTTTCCTCTCCCCACCCCCGCAAGGGGGCAGGCAGCGGCCATCCGGCTGTCTGGTACTTCGAATTAGCATAATTTTCATGCTGTTACATCACATAAGTGAGGTAAGGGTGTTTTTTGTGTTACACTTATGATGGGTTGGGCTGTTTTTGTAAGAAAAAAGCTGACAAAGCGTTAAAAATGAGATTACAATCAGGCTCGTTATTGAGGAAATTATCCCTCTTTCGCCTCATTCAAAAGGAGACCGCCCATGATTTCGCTTCGTACGATGAGCTTGGCTGTTGCGACTCTCGCAATCCTCGCGCCGCTCTCGGCTCAAGCCGCCACAACCCCTGCTGGCTGGTATGTTGGCTTTAATACGAACCTTTCCTATCAAGAGGATGCCAATAGCGAACTATCCGGTGTCACGAATGTTTTCAGCTATAAGTCAGGTTGGGGGCTTTCTGGCGATGCTGGTTATGCTTGGGGGAATGGCATTCGTACAGAGGCCGAGTTGCTCTATCGCCATGCGCAAGTAGACACTGTGACGGGCACGAACGCTGGCACAGCGGGTGGTGGCATTCATAACAAAGCTCTTATGGGCAATGTCTTCTATGATTTCGATACAGGCACGCGCATCACGCCTTATCTTGGCGCGGGTGTCGGTTCGTCGTTGGTTGATGCGGACGCTATGCGTACTGTGAATGGTGCAACGCTTGATGATGATCGTGTCGCTTTTGCTTATCAGGGCATCGCAGGCTTTGCGTTGGCTTTGGAAGGAAACTGGGACTTTACGGCGGACTATCGTTACTTTGCGACGCCGGATCTTAAGTTCAAATCCAGCACGGGTGTGCGGGCAGAAACAGAAAACACATCACATAACCTGATGATGGGTATCCGTTATACCTTTGCTCAGCCGAAGGCCAAGCCTGAGCCTGTGGCTGAGGCGACCCCTGCGCCTGCGCCCGTTGTGGCAACGTCTAAGGTTAGACCTCCTGTTGTGGCGCCTGTGCCGCAAAGCTACATGGTGTTCTTTGACTTTGATAAGTCTGTGTTGACACCGGAAGCCTTGCGCATCATCGCGTCGGCGGCTGAAGATTATAAGAAGGGCGGCTATGTTCGCTTGGTTGTAACGGGTCATACTGATACGATGGGCACGGCCAAGTACAACCAAAAGCTTTCCGAACGTCGTGCTGCGGCGGTCAAGGCTGAGTTCGTTCGCTTAGGCGTTCCTGCTGATGGTGTTGCGGCTTCTGGCGCTGGCAAGGGAAGCTTGCTTGTTCCGACGGCTGATCATGTGCGCGAAGCTCAAAACCGTCGCGCTGAAATCGTTTTGCAAAAGTAAGAGTCAGCGCTCTTAAAACTAACGAAAACGCCGCCCCGCAAGGAGCGGCGTTTTTTGTTGTGGGAGATTCGCCTTCGTTAGTGAGTTGAGGGCGCTGCGAGTGCCAACGGCGGCTTAGCCTTAAGTGGCGCAGAGGATTTTTGATAGACGAAGACCGTCTTGTTTTTTAGGCGCATTGTCACAACGCCACCATTATTCCAGATATCAAGAAAGTTGGTATGTGGAATCGGATTATGCGTATGTTGGGTTTTCTTCTCGTTGTCCATGACTAATCGTGTGGCATTGAGCCACGCCTTGCTGGCTTGGTCTTGCGACTTGTCAAACCAGCCGTATCGCGCGGCCAGTCCGTTAACGCCGATTGTGATGCCGCTGAGACTGATAGCGAGGCCAATTCTAAAATTGCGGATCGTCCTTTTCTTAACCTGATCCATTTTCTCGTCGATCAGGTTAACGGTATTTTTTATGGAAGACGTTTGGTCGGATATATAGGCTGTATCAGAAGTCAACTTTTTATTAAGCAAGTCATTTTTCTGCCCTGTTCTAATTAGAATATCGAGTTTTTCATGTATCAATCCCTCTTTTCCCTCGTTCAGTCCTTTATAGAATTGGAACGCGTGGAAAAGTCGTTGCGACACGATGCCCGTGTTGGCTAATTCCTCTATAGCGTCTTCGGGAGAGAGTTTCTTTGAGACAACATCGTTTTGAATTTGCCAGAGAGCAATAAGGCCTAGAATATTATCAGGTTTCTGGCCAAAAACTCTGTGCGACTCGTTCATAAATTGTTCAAAAATATCGTTCATTAAACTCTCCCATAAAACCATTGTTCTCATGGTAATGGGAAAAAGTTTATAAACGTTTAATTACCGAAACGAAATTTCACCCCAGTTTCTTACTATGATTCAACGGAGGTAATGGTCTAGTGTGAGGATATGCGGCTTTGAAGCGTTTTTGAGCGTCTTCTAGTTCTTGTGCAAGCTCTCCAAAGCCCTTTGCAATTTCTCTGAGTCTTTTACCTCGTTCCCCCCCATCATCAAATGCCCTAAGCTCGTCCATAGCTTTTTTGTACTCATCCTCCTGAGCCTTCGTGCGACCAATAGCTTGGCGTAATTCCCAATCTTCCAAGACATACTCCACTCTTGCCCAAGCTTTTTTCGCGCTTCCACATAGACGCTCCATTGGTGTGGACGGTTTGGGTTGGGCAACAGGGGTTGAGGGTTTCTGTGTCATAGCGTCATTTGTCATGGAGGTAGCTCCTTATACTATTCACTTTAGCACATCCCCGCTTGCAGGGCAAAAACAAATAGTTTCAGACAAGATAAGCCCAATCCGTGATTTATGTTGACATGACCCCATAAAATCAAGCATTTCCTTACCCCTGAATGCTGACTCCTGAATCCTGAATGCTTGAAAAATGACGTCCCTATCCAAAATCAGAAACTTTGCGATTATCGCGCATATTGATCATGGGAAATCCACGTTGGCGGATCGTTTGATCCAGAATTGCGGTGGGGTGGAGCTGCGCGAGATGAAAGAGCAAATGCTCGATAACATGGATATTGAGCGCGAGCGCGGCATTACGATCAAATCGCAAACCGTTCGCCTGATCTATAAGGCGAAGGATGGCGAGACTTATCAGCTTAACCTGATGGACACGCCGGGTCATGTTGACTTCGCCTATGAGGTAAGCCGTTCTTTGGCCGCGTGCGAGGGCTCCATTCTGGTTGTTGATGCCTCGCAGGGCGTGGAGGCGCAGACGCTCGCCAACGTCTATCAGGCGCTCGATAACAATCACGAAGTGATCCCTGTTCTCAACAAAATTGATCTTCCCGCCGCCGAGCCGGAGCGCATCAAGCAACAGATCGAAGATGTGATCGGTCTGGACGCCTCGGACGCCGTTCTTATTTCCGCCAAGACGGGGCTGGGCATCGATGACGTGCTGGAAGCCATTGTTACGCGCTTGCCTGCGCCTCAGGGCGATGCCGATGCGCCGCTGACGGCGCTTTTGGTGGATAGCTGGTATGATGCTTATCTTGGCGTCGTGATCCTTGTGCGCGTGGTTGATGGCACAATCCGCAAGGGGCAGAAGATCCGCTTTATGGCCACGGGCGCGGTGCGCGATGTTGATCGCGTCGGCATTTTTACCCCCAAGAAGATTGAGATTGACGCGCTTGGCCCAGGCGAGGTTGGCTTTATCACGGCGGGCATCAAGCAAATTAGCGATACCAAAGTCGGCGACACGCTTACAGACGATCGCAAGCCATCGTCCATAGCTTTGGCGGGTTTTAAGCCCTCTATTCCCGTTGTGTTTTGCGGCCTTTTTCCCGTGGATGCGGCGGATTTCGAACACTTACGCGAGAGCCTTGGCAAGCTGGCGCTGAATGATGCCAGTTTCCAGTTCGAGGCGGAGAGTTCCGTCGCGCTGGGCTTTGGTTTTCGCTGTGGATTTCTTGGTCTTTTGCATCTAGAGATTATCCAAGAGCGGCTGGAGCGCGAGTTTAATCTTAACCTGATTACCACCGCGCCTTCGGTCATCTATCATATTTATAAGACCGACGGCACGATGATTCATCTGCACAATCCCGTTGATATGCCCGATCCTGTTCGCATCGATCATATGCAAGAGCCGTGGATCAAGGCGACGATTATGACCCCTGATGACTATCTGGGGAGCATCTTGACGTTGTGCAACGAACGGCGGGGCGAGCAGATAGATCTCACTTACGTTGGCAATCGCGCCATGGCGATTCGCCAATTTGAAACTTGCGCGGCCGTGTTGG
>DYNT01000200.1 GCA_020720905.1 Micavibrio aeruginosavorus | reverse complement strand
TGCGGTTTGGCGGGGAAAAATTTTTCGGGTTTTCAAGCGGACGGACTATATCATTCCGCCCCCGCTTGTGGATAACAATCTGTGGGTAGTTTTTCTTTGCGGCCTACTATATCTTGCGTTGGCGCGTTAACTATGCGTAAATGATTCGTCATTTAGGGGGAATCTTGATGCGCTCTGTCAGTGAAAAATTCGTCGATTTGGGAAGCCCTGCGCGTATTTGGGCTGTGGCCGCTATTCATGGGGATCGTGAGCGTCTTGCGACGTTGCATGACCATTTGGCCTCGCGCTTTAACGTGCGGGATCGTCTGGTTTATTTGGGTAACTATCTGGCCACAGGCGCATGGGACAATCACGCGTTGATTGAGGAGCTGCTTACCTTTCGCGCCGCGCTTTTGTCCAAGCCTGGCATGATGGCCTCCGACATTGTTCATTTGCGCGGCCCAGCCGAAGAATCGTGGCAGCGTTTATTGCGCCTTCAATTCGCGCCATCACCGATGGTGGCGTTAGAAAAATATCTTGAAGCGGGGGCAGAGGCTTATTTGCGCCTGTATGGCGTCAGTTTGAACGATACGAAATCGATGGCGCGTGCGGGCAGCGTGGCCATCACGCGCTGGACCAATCAGCTTCGCGTGCTGCAACGGCAGACGGTGGGGCATGAGGCTTTTGTGTGCAGCTTGCGCCGTGCGGCGGTCACAGCGGCACAGGACGGGCAGGGGCGCGTGTTGTTCGTGCCTGCCGGTTTTGATGCGGGTCGTTCGTTAGAAGATCAAACGGATCACTTGTGGTATGGCGGCGCTGGCTTTCATAGCGTCACGCAGCATCGCCATTATGCGCGGATTGTACGCGGATTTGATGCGCTGCGCGGCGGTGTCAACACAGAGGGTCTTGCCGTTACGTTGGACGGTGGCTCTGGGCGCGGCGGGCCTTTGGTCTGCGGCTGTTTTGACGGCGCTGGGCGCCTTTTAGAAATGGTGGCTGTTGGCGGGCGCGGCGCGATTGAAACCTCGCGCTTTGAAGAAGTCACGCAAGCCGACTTTGCCACATCTTCGCGCCACAGTCCCACCACCAGCGTTTCCCCCAAGCAGCCAACCTTGTGGTCCGCGCAGGCGTAAAACGCTTAAAGCGTTTTTAAAACAGGCAGCCAATCATCAAACCGGATTATAATGGGCTTCGATTTTATCAAGCCTGTGCGTATGCTCATCAACAGCAATAGCGATCATCCGCACATCGGCACGAAGGCTTTGAACTGTGTCGTCAAGTTTGTCCACCTTGCTGGCAAGAGCCTCCGTTTTAATCTCCAATCCTCCAATGTCTTTACGCATGGACACCATGCCCTGCGCAAGCGCACCGAGCTTAGCATTCATCTCCCCTTGCTCTGCGCGAATAGCGCGAAGCAGGTCAAGAACCAGATTATCAGGTTGGTCAGACATAGCCTTATTCCTCCTTGCGCTGTCAATTATAGTGCGCTGTCAATTATAGTCCGTCCGCTTGAAAACCCGAAAAATTTTTCTCCGCCAAGCCACATAACCTAAAAGGAAACAGGTCTCCGCGGCCAAAAAGTTTTCGGGTTTTCAAGTTGACGTAGTATATAACAGAAAAGCCTTAACAAACAACCCCACATGAGACATCTTCAGGGCGATTCAAAGTAAGCCACAAACCAAGCAAATGGCGCGATTTTTGTCGTC